>JAWXAX010000001.1 GCA_034439735.1 Rhodothermales bacterium
GGGGCGCTGGGGTAGGGCGGTGGGTTATCGCTGGACGACCTGCCCGTTCGGGAGGATGCGTTCGTCGGGGCCGGGCGGCGCGGTGGGAAAATTGGAGATGGATACGTTCGGGTTTCGATCGGCCGGCACGTAGTGCACGTGGTTTCCGTGGGAGATCTCCACATACCCTTTATCGCCGTAGGGATCCAGCACCGTGCGCAACATAAGGAGCACGAGCACGACGATGAACCCCACGGCCGCGAGGCGGCGGCGGGTGATGAGGGGGCGTTTTTCCCTGGCGCCGGTTGGTTCGGGGGCGTCGGTTGGTTCGGAGGCGTCGGCGGTCGGTTCGGCGGAAGGGGCAGTCGTGTCGCTCATGGTCAGGAATGTCAGTCGTTGAAAGACAGGGTAGAGACGCCCGGCGCGTCGGAACGTTTCTAGGGATCACGAGGCGCAGCCGCATGCGCCTTCCGCACAGCCGGCGTTTTCACCCTGCGTGGCATGCGCCGACCGGTACTTGAAGCTGGCGAACACCTCGCCCATGAAGGCGCGTGCGCCGCGACGGACAAGCGAGGCCAGAAACAGCGCCATCAAAACCACCACGCTCACGTGCTGGAGCCAGCCGGATTGATCGAGGTCCAGTTCGGCCGCCGTCAGCAGCGTCATGCCCCCTAGCCAGGTATTGACGGCGTGCCCCAGCAGAATAGCCGTGACCGCCGTCGCCGCGCCGAACAGCAGTGCGATCCGCCGGCCGTGCAGGGCGCTCAGGATTCCGAAGGTGCTGATGTTGGTGGCCGGCCCCGTCAGCAAGAACGCCAGGGCCGCGCCGGGCGACACGCCGCTCACCAGCAAGACGGCCACGATGGGTGTGGCGCCCGAGGCGCAGACGTAGATGGGGAGTCCGACGAGGGCGAACAGAGCGACCTCGGCGAACCCCGAAAGCGCGCTTAGCCAGCCCTGAGCCAGCACGGGCTGGGCGATGGCCGCGATGAGGAGGCCAACAAGGATCCAGGGGGCCGTGTCATCCACCAGACCGCCGAAACCTTCCTTCAGGCCAGCGCGCAGGCGTATGGGCCACGACTCCGGGGGTTTCTCGGCCTCGGCGCGGTCCAATGCAGGAGGCGCCATCCGGCTCGCGATCGTCCCTACCCCCCATCCAACAACCAGCGCGATGGTTGCGGCGGCCGCGAGGCGCACTATCGTCATATCCCCCCCGAGAAGGGGGATGGAGATGAGCAGCGCGTCGATGCCCAGTTCGGGTGTGGCGATGAGGAACGCCATCGCCGCCGCCGGCGGGGCGCCCTGGCGGATGAGTGTTCGGTATAGCGGCAACACGCCGCAGGTGCAGATGGGCAATGGGAGGCCCACCGCCATCCCCTTGAGCGCCTGACCCAGGGGCCGGCCGCCGCGCATCCAGCGGACGGACATTTTCGGCAGGAAGGCCATGATGAGCCCCCCGCTCATGTAGGCCAACAGCAGGGCCGGCGCGCTTTCGAGCGCGAGGCTCCAGAAGGTGCGCGCTACGGACTCGTACAACGCGTGGATGCCTTCTTCCTCGGCCCCGTGGGTGTCGAAATGCAGCAGAATCAACAATCCCAGTACCCCCAGCCCCAGCAGGTTGCCTGCACCCTCGAACCAGTGGAAACGGTGCGTATGGGTATGCGCGTGGTGGTGTGAATGGTCATGGACCTCGTGCGCGACATGCGGGCGATGAAAAATGACATGGAGGATCGAGCCGGCGACGAGCGCCCGAAAGAGCGCGATACCCAGGCCGGCGAGCATTGGCTCCAGCTCGGGCCCCGCAATGTAGCCAGCTACCGTGCCGGCGCCCATCAGGCCCAGAAACACGCCGGCGAGGCCGGCGCCGAAACGGGGAAACAGCAACCACCAGATGGTGAGGGCTACTGGCACGGTATGCACCGCCACGCCGAGCGGCAGCAGCGTGTCCGCCGCGCCCGACATTGCCGGCACATCTCGCAGGGCGATGCCGTCCAGAAACGAGTGCAACACGAGGCCGATGAGCCCCAGCATCAGCGCCGCCCGGTGCACCTGGTTCTCGGCTCGGTGAAACGCCTTTTCGAGGAGCGTAGGACCTACGAGACCGAGCAACACGAATAGGATGCTCCAAAAAAGGCCTTCTCCCATCACGTCTGGCAACAATTCCAGCACCACGATACCCGTGATGACCACCACGACGAAACCGTCGAGCACCTCATAGAAATGGCGCCGCGGTTCGAAGATGCGGTACAGCAGCGGGCCGAGGAGGAGGGCGATGAGACTGGCGGCGAGAAACATGCTGGGTGGCAAACGACGTGAGGGAAAACGCGGGGTTACACGCGTCAACCCCGGTTGCGTTCTCACTACGTCCGCCCCATCGGCCGGCGTTTTCGGGGTTGGAGGATCAAAAACGAGGGCGGGCGTGTAGGCTCTGCGACTGTTTTCACGTGTCCCCATTGCCCATCGATGCCATGCTGAGCCAGGCTGTCGAGGATTACCTCAAGACCATCTACAAGCTCCAACGCGACGGCGCAGCGTCCACTTCGGACATTGCCCGCACGCTGGATGTATCGGCGGCCTCGGTCACGAACATGGTGAAGCGTCTCGCGCAGCACGGGCTGGCTGAGCATCAGTCGTACAGGGGGGTGACGCTCACGCCGGCCGGCAACAAAATCGCACTGGAGATCATCCGCCACCATCGGCTTTTGGAGTTGTACCTGAAAGAGGTAATGGGATACGGCTGGGAACAACTCCACGACGAGGCCGAGCACCTGGAACACCACATCTCCGAGGAATTCGAGAGCAAGATCGAGGCCATGCTCGGGTTCCCGACACACGACCCCCACGGGGACCCGATCCCGACCCGCGACGGCCACGTCGAAGCCGTCGCCGACGCCCCGCTGACGCAGGTATCAGCCGGCCAGGCCGTCGTCGTTCGCCGTGTCTCCGACGCCGACCCCGAGCTGCTGCACTACCTCGAAGAACTCGGCCTGATGCCAAGGGCCGAGGTGGTGGTGGTGGAGAAGGCTCCGTTTAACGGCCCCCTGGACGTACGGATCGGGGAAGAGACGAAGACCGTGGGGTTTGCGGTGGCTTCGAATGTGTTTGTGGTGGTGAGTTAGGGGCGCACGGCTGTGCGCCTACCCCACCCGCGTCACCACCATCGACCCCGGCGAGGTGTCGAACACGAACCTGGACCGGTCCTGGCCGGCGAAGTAGTCGTCGGTCGCCTGGCGGCATCCGGACCAGTCCAGGTAGTCGTCCAGAATCAGCGAGCCGCCCAGTGACAGCTGTGGCGTGATGCGTTCGAGGCAGGTCATAACGGGCTCATACCAGTCGACATCGATGTGCGCCAGCGCCACCGGACCATCGACGACCAGGGTATCCTGCACGAGGCCTTTGATCAGTGCCACCTGATTTGCCTCGACAGGGTAGCCGTGGGTTGCAAACGAGGCCTTCACCGCGTCGTACAGATCATCCCGGTAGCCGTAGTACATGTCGCCCCCCAGTCCACTGGCCCTGCCGGCCTTGATCACGTCGTAGCGCGCGTGTACGTCCGGCCCGTCGGCGTCGGTCGGCGGGGGGATCATCCCGAACACATCGTACACCCGCAGCGGACGGGTGGGTGCCTTGGCGGAGGCGAATAAAATGGCCGACCCACCCATCGCGCAGCCGGCCTCCAGAATGGCGCCTGGGATCTTCCGCGCCTCCACCTCCAGCCCCCGCGCCGCCAGGGCGTTCAGCTTGCGCTGTGAGAGATACGTCAGCCGCTCCCTCCGCACCGCACGCATCGTCCCGCGTACCTCCGCCGGAAACGCGAGGGTGCGGGCGTAGTCGACGGCTTTGCGGAGAGGACGAAGCATGGGGAAGGAAAAAGGCAAAAGGAAAAAGGAAAAATAGCTAGGGCGTCGCCTCCTGACCTGGAGCGAAGCGAGCTCACCGATGCGTAAACCGTTCGAAGAGGCTACTTCTCAGTTTCCCGATGTGCTCCCTCGCTGCGCTCTCGGCGGCGGCGGGGTCGCGGCGGGCGATGGCGTCGGCGATGAACTGGTGTTCGTCGGTGCAGGAGCGGACGCGTGTCGGCGCCGTCTGCGGGTCGTTGATCATGTAATGGATCCGGTTCCGCATCTGCATCGCCAGCCGGCCCAGGAGCGTATTCTTACACGCCCCGCACAGCGCCTCATGGTAGCGGGTGTCGGCCTGCGACCATCGGGTGCGGTCGCCGGCGGCAGCGGCCTCGCCCATGTCCGCCACTGCCCGCTGCATCGCCGCGATGTCATCCATCGAGGCGGACACCGCCGCCAGCCGGGCTACTTCCGGTTCCAGCAGCGAGCGTAGGTGGACGACATTCATCACTTCTTCCATCGACGGCGCCGCCACAGTGACGGCGCGCCCTGGAATCACCTGCACGAGGCCTTCCTGGGCAAGCTGCTGCAACGCCTCCCGCACGGGCGTCCGGCTGATGTTCAACTCGGCCGAGAGCGTGTTTTCGGCCAGGGGCGTGCCGGGGGGCAGATCCCCGCGGGTGATGGCGTCGCGGAGGCGCTCGTAGGCTACCACGCTAAGCAGCCGGCGCGGCTCCTCCGACCGAAACGACCGGGGACGAATGGCAGGGCGGGACGGCATAGGCGTTACAAAAAGCGTTGATGCGTTGCGCGTTGAACGTTACCAGGCCCAACGCGCAACGCAAAAAACGTTCAACGTTAAACGAATTCTCACAGCACCCGGTCGATGAACTCCCGGTTCTTCACCTCCACCTTCACTTTCATCAGCTCCAGCACGCCGCGGGCGACGTGCTCCGAGTACCGGCGGAAGGCTTCCTCACCCTTCTCGGGCGTGGCGCGTAGTGGGTTGCCGATCGTGCCGCTCTCGATGAACTCGTGGTGATCCATCGGGAAGGTGAAGTACTTGTAGCCGTCGAACTCGACATCCGGCATCCCATCCTTCTTCTCGAACGACTTTGGCAGCCAGCCGGGGATGTGGGCTTTCGTGTTCTCGGCGCGCTCCATCCGGACGATGCTGCGATCCCACGCCATGTCCTGCGACGTCTCCAACTCGCTGGCATGCCAACCGGGCGTCTCTTCTGGCGGGTTCTCCAGCAGGCCTTTCATCAGGCCGACGTAGTTCTCCATGTACGGCTTCACGAAGCTGATCAGGGCGCCCGTTTCGTACCGCAGCTTGCGCAGGATCGGGTCCACCACCTTGATGTTCGAGCCGTGGCCGTTGATGAAAATGATCTTGTTGAACCCATGGTGGATGAGGCTGCGGGCCACGTCGTACATGACGGCGAGGAGGGTCGAACTGCGGACCGTGATGGTGCCTCGGCCTTCGCCCGGACCACTCATGTGCTGCGGAGAATAGCCCATCCAGATGGGCGGGGTGCGCAGGATGCCGATCATCTCGGACACCCGGCGGGAGATCTCCATCGCCGTGATCGTATCCGTCCACAGCGGCAGGTGGGGGCCGTGCTGCTCCGTGCTGGCCATCGGGACGAGGACGATGTCTTTTTCCTTCAGGTACTCGTTGATGTCCACGTAGGACAGGTCGGCGAGCTGCCAGGAGATAAATTTCTTGCGGAAGGCTTCATCGCCGGAGGTGATGGGGGCGACAGGTACCGGATTGCGAGCGTCGAGGTCGTGGTGCATGATTCAGGTTGGCGATATTTTCGGGAGGGCGGACGGCCGTCCGCCCGTACGAGGGTTGGCGATATTTTGGGGAGGAGCGGCCGGCCGGCCGCCCTACAACCCCAGAAACGCCTCGGCGACGAGGACGCCGAAGGCGGGGTCGTTTACATGGTAGTCGTAGGTATCAATCGGGATGTCCGGCCGGCGCGCTCCCAACTGCTGGCGCAACTCGGCCAGGAAGGCGGCATCCGCCTCCGGATTCCAGAACAATCCATGGGGTTTGACACTGGGGATGGACAGGCCCAGCATGGGCATCATGATCCGGAGCGGGCCCTTCGCCGGCGCCAGCCGGTCCGCGAAGATCCCCCCGAGCTGGATCATCTCCTCGATCGGGGTGCGGACGAGGGTATACTCGGGATTATGATCGTACACCGGCCGGCCCTGGAGCGCGTCCGGGATATGGCCGGCGTGGAAGACGCTGAAGTCGATACACCCGGGCACGACCACCTGCGGCAGCCCGAGTTGGCCGACGACCGAGAGCCGGCGCGGCCCGCCGTCGTGGATGCCGCCGACCAGCGGGTCATACACTTCGTTCGTCGTGTAGTCGATCACGCCGACGAACTGGCCGGCCTCGGCCAGCTCCTCCATCGCCGGTCCGCCCACGCCGTTCGAGTGGAAGATCACCGCCTCATACCCGTCCTTCGCCAGCCGATCCTTCAGCGCCATCACGGCCTTCGTGGTGTTGCCGAGCATGGTGACGGCCACGTACTTCTGGTCGGGCTTGGGCGGGGGGAGGACGTGGCCGTGCTCCACCAGCCCTTTCATCGCTGCCGCCGCGTTGTCGAAGATCGTCGTCGCGATGGAGTTCAGTCCGAGGATGTCCACCACCGAGTGTACGACCATGATGTCGCTGGTGCCAACCAGCGGGTCGAAGTAGTGTTTTCCGGAGGCGATGGGGGATAACAGGATCTTGGGGACGCCAATCGGGAGGCCCATCATGCAGGCCGCGCCGATGACGGCGCCCTCGGCGCCGCCCATCCCGAAAACCCCATCCAGACGGCCCTCGCGGTACAGCTTCAGGAGGAGGACGCGGAGCGCATCGCGCATGCCGGCGACGGCTTTGCCGCGGCTGCCGGCCTTCTGGAGCGCCTCGATGGTCGTCCCGCCGAACCGGGCGGCCTCGGCGTGGTCGATATCCGGCACGATCCCTAGCGGCTCGCCGAGGATGCCGGCGTCGATCACCGTCGTCGTCATCCCGAGGGCCTGCATCCGGTCCCGCACGTAAGCGAACTCGGGGCCCTTGGTGTCGAGCGTTCCGACCAATACTATGTTCTTTTTCATCGCAGTCAACGTTTCGGGGCAACGTCTAGAAACGATGGAGCTCTTGCTTTTTCTTTCCTTTCGTCGTCCTCGCGAAAGCGGGGATCCATGCCAGCCTGGATCACTTGCATGGTTCCCCAATCACGTTGGGGATGACGAACCGGGTACATTGCCGGATTGCTCGAAGAAAATCGCAGCCGTTTCTCAACGTCTGGCCTCACTTGATAAGCGGCAGCAGCTTCTCGGCGCAGAGCTCCACCTGCCAGTTATAGAATTCCTCGCTGATCAGACTGCTGCCATGGTCCTCGATGAATTTCAGCTGTTCGGGGGAGATGTCGACCGGGTTGCGCTCGACGGCGTTCGGATACTGATTGGCCGGCGTGCGGTCGACGGGCGAGACGAACTCGACCGTCAGCGCGCCATCATATCCGGCCGTCATGAGGGTGCCGATGATCTTCAGCCAGTCCAGATGCCCCATCCCACAGGCCATCCGGTTGGAGTCGCACACGTGCACGTCCACGATCCGCTTGCCGACCGTGCGGATCGTCTCGAACATGTCCGTCTCCTCGATATTCATGTGGAACGTATCGAGACAGACGCCGCATTCGGGTCCGGTCGCTTCGGCCAGGGCGAGCGCCTGGGCGCCGCGAGTGACGAAGTAGGTTTCGAACCGGTTGATGGGCTCGATAGAGGGGCGGACGCCGGCTTTCATCGCGAAGTCATAGATCTCCTTCATGCCCTCGACAGCCCATTCCCACTCGTTCTCCGGCGTCGAGTCCGCCGAGATCTTACCCACCGTGCCGGGCACGATGCTGATCTCGTAGCCGTCGAGTTCCTTAACCATCGTGATGCAGTCCTTCACGTACTGCACGGACATCGCCCGTTTGCCGGCGTCCTTGCTCACCAGGCTCCGGTCTCCCAGCATGAGCGTCACCGTTCCCCAGCATCGGATCTTGTTGTCCTTGAGCAGTTTTCGAACGTCCTTCGTGTTGTACTTTTCGGGCTCGCCGCTGATTTCGATGCTTTCGTAGCCATAGCGGGCAAGCCGGCGGACCGTCACCTCAAGGGATTCAGCCCGCATCCAGTTATGCATGGAAAGATGCACGGGGTACCTCTAATGGTTGCAGGTTGGCAAGTTGCAGGTTGGCAGGTTGGCAGGTTGGCAGGTTGGCAGGTTACAGGTTGGCAGGTTGCAGGTTGGCAGGTTGCAGGTTGGCAAGTTGCAGGTTGGCAAGTTGCAGGTTGGCAAGTTGCAGGTTGGCAGGTTGCAGGTTGGCAAGTTGCAGGTTGGCAGGTGAAAGAACCTGTAACTTGTAACCTGCCAACCTGCAACCATTCACCTCTCCGCCAGCAGTTCGAACAATCCCTGGACGTGCAGCCCGTACGCGCCGGCGTGCTCGCTCAAGGCCGCGAGGGTGCCGGGGCATTCCGTGACCAGGCCCTGGGCGCCGCGGCTGCGCGCGTCTTCGAGGCGGGATTTCGTTAGTTTATCGGCGATTTCGGGTTCGGCGAAGGCGAACGGCAGGTTCCCGGCCGGGAAGGCGCGGTCGCCACGCCAGAACAGTTCCACCGGCGCATCCGGCAGGACGGCGCGCAGCAGCGCGCGCGGCGCGTCGATCCGGCCCAGTACGCGGATGGTGTGGGTTGGATCGACATACGCGATCGGGATTCCGACGGCCGCCCGGTTAAACGAAATCGCCCCTTCTCCCAATTTCTGGGCGAGAAAGGTGGCGACATCTACGATCTCTACGCCGGCCGGCAGGGTGAGACCGAGACGTTTCGCATACACTTCTCCGATCGCGAACGCGGCTCCGGGGCTGAGCACGTACAGGCGGGTGGCGCCGGTCGCGCTCAGTTCGGCGAGCGTAGTCTCGGCAAGTTGTTTCGCGATGCCTTCGTAGCCGAGGGAGGCCGGCGTAAATCCGTCGTTGCGGCCCCGCCCGATCAGCACCGGATCGACGCCGACGCGGCGCAGGAGCGCCAGCGCCGCCTCGAGGGTCTCGGGCCGCAGGTGTGCGGCCTCGTCGCCGACGAAGAGGGCCGCGGTGCCCGTGCCCTGCGCAGGTTCAGGGGCGACGTCGACAAAAGCATTGCCATACGTCGAAAGGCGGTCCACCAACGCCTGCAAGCGGTCTGGCGCCAGGCCGCGTTCGACCAGCACCCCCCGGGCGGCGGCCAGCGCCGCCGGCAAGGGTTGATCGGTCACGCAGTGGGCCTCGCACATGCCGCAGTCCGCACACGCGAACATTGTGGACGCCGATTGCTTGCTCCAGGCGAACAGTCCGCGCTTTTCCGACGCCACCATCTGCCCCCAACCGTGTGGCGTGTAGGTCTCCAGAAAGGTGACATGCCCGACCGGGCACATGTGCCGGCACATGAGGCAATGACGGCAATACTCGGTGGTGTTGATGATGCTCATGGAGAGGGATGGTTGCAGGTTGGCAGGTTGGCAAGTTGGCAGGCCTGTCCTGAGGGACGGAGGCGAAGCCGACGGACTCGAAGGATTACAGGCTGGCAGGTTGATCGGCTTCACAACCTGTAACCTGCAACTTTCCAACCTGCCAACCATTCAGATGCCGAACCCGACTTTGCCGGGGTTCATGATGCCGTTCGGGTCGATCATCTTTTTGAGCGATTCGAGGAACGGCCAGGCGTCGCCGTACTGCCGGCGCATAAACCGGGCTAGCTTCAGGCCGACGCCGTGATGCTCGTTGATCATACCGCCATTATCAAGGGCGGCGCTGACGGCGGTGTTCCAGACCCGGTTATGGAGGCGGAGCGCCTCGCGGGCATCCTCGGGCGGATGCTCGATGATGAACCGGGAGTAGACCATCGTGCCCCAGTGCCACCAGTGCGAAAAGTGGCCGATATAGGTGATCCCCCATTCCGCGTAGGTCTCTTCGACCGCCTTTTTCTGGGCCCAGTAGATCGTCTCCATCTTATCGTAGGTGGCCACCGTCTCGGTGGTGCCGTACATCCAGGGCATCTTGAGGCTGCGGGGCGGGTAGTAGAAGTCGTACCGGTGGTTCCACCACTTCTCGCCCGGCTCGCGGCCCAGATCCCGGGCGCCGAGCGTCGTGCAGATCTCCATCGCCTTCTGCTCCTGCAGCGCCGCGATGTCCGGATCGCCATCGAACCCGATCACCATGTAGGCGCCCTCGAACTCGTACCCCAGGATGGATTTTATGAGCATCCGGGTGGAGTTCATATCGTAGAGGCGGATGACAAACGGCTGCAGGCGTCGGGCCATCATCTGGCGGCCGGCCTCGATGGCCTTCGAGAAATCGTCGAATAAGACCGCGCGGAGAAGCCGGGCCTCGGGGAGGTAGTCGACCTGCATCGTGGCTTCGGTGATGATCCCGAACACCCCTTCTGTTCCAAGGAATAGCCGTGCGAAGTCCGGCCCCCCCGCATGGTTCGGCACCGACGGCGTACGCATGACGTGACCGCTGGGGAGCACGATCTGCATACTCATCATGAGATCCTCGGCTTTGCCGTACTTGGTGCTGATGGTACCGCTTCCGCGCGGCGCCAGGTACCCGCCCAACGTCGCACAGTTCGCCGAGGCCGGGTAGTGCGGCAGCGTGAGCCCCTTCTCGTTGAGCGCCCACTCCAGATGGGTGCCGTTGACGCCGGCCTCGGCCGTGACGGACAACGTCCGCTCGTCGATATCGATGATTTTGTTGAGCCGCTTCAGATCTACGATGATGCCGCCGTACAGCGGCAACGAACCGCCCTGGGTGCCTGAACCGCCGCCCCAGGGAATCACCGGCAACTTGTATTTGTTGGCGATGATCATGATCTCGGTGATCTCTTTTACCGAGCCGGGATGGACGATGTAGTCGGGCGGACGAAGCCGCTCGCCCCGGTCCATCCACATCTGCGGCATCCACGACCAGTCGACGGAATAGATGAGCTTCTCCGCGTCGCCGATGGAGATGTGGCCTTCACCGACCACTTCTTCTAATTCACTACGGATCATCTCCTGCAGAAAGGCGCTAGGGAGCATAGGGGCGCTTGGTTCGGAACGCGGCAGCACCCCGAAGGAGGGCCTTCGGGGCGGCAGCGAATACGGTGGGTAGAGGGTGGTGGGTAATCGACGATGGGGTTTACGCCGGCCAGGATCTGGACACGAACCGGCCCCACATCGCCTCAAACCCCGCGGCGCGTTTCCAAGGAGGACGCAACTGCAACAGGCTGACGCGGGGTATATTTCCTGTATACAGGGAGGATACACTGAATTTCAATTCGAGTCAAACCGGGCAGAAAAAATGCGTCGCAAACGGTCGGAGGCGGCCCACGGCCGCGGTCAGGGTTCGCTCCGCGAACAGTCCTGAATGGTTCGCTCCGCACACGGGCATGACACACAGTCGATTTTGAAGAGTTAGCACGATTTCCTACTCTTCCTGCCCACCCTCCGCCCGCCTTTCCACCTCGTGCCATGCGACCTCTCGTCTTTATCTGCCTGATTTTGCTGACCGTCACGCCGCTGGCCGGCGCGCAACCCATTGCTATCGAATTCGAACACGGCGACCGCGTCCTGTTTCTGGGAGATGGCCTCTTCGAGGTCGCGCTTGACTATGGCGTCATCGAGAGCATGCTCGCCACGCGCTGGCCGGATCGGCACGTCACCTTTCGCAACATCGGCTGGTCCGGCGATACGGTCTATGGCGAAGCACGCGATCACTTCACCAACCCGCCGACGCCCTACCAGCACCTGATGACCCAGATCAAAACGGCGAAGCCGACGGTGGCTTTCGCGGGTTATGGATCCGGGCTCGCCTTCGCCGACGACGCCGGCTTCGCCGCCTTCGAAACCGGCCTCGAAGCGCTCATCGATACCCTCCTGGCCCTCCCGGCGCGGGTGGTCCTCCTGGCGCCGCCCCCGCATGAGCCCGAACGCTCGCCCGTGCCGGACGTCGCCGCCTACAACGCCAACCTCCGCCGGGCGGCCGACCTGATCGGCGCCGTGGCCGCACGCCGCGAACTCGCATTTGTCGACCTCTTCGCCGGCCTCTCCGATGCCGCCATCCAACCCGACCGCGCCATCACTTCCAATGGCATCCACCTGGACGATGCCGGCTACCAGCTCGCGGCCGACGTCATCGCCGCCTCCCTCGGCCTCCCCCGGCCGGTGGAGACCATCTCGATTGACATTTCCGAACAACGGCTGGACGCCGGCTTCGGCGAAGCCACCTCGCTCGCTCTATCGCCGGAAACCGTTCGGTTCGAATTCCAACAACCCACCCTGCCCGTCGGCGCCGAGGCCGACAAGCCCGCCACCCTCGTCGTCCAGGGCCTCCGCCGCGGCCGATACGCGCTGTATATCGACGACATGAAAGTGGCCTCCGCCTCCGCCGAGGCATGGCGCGCCGGGGTCGCGTTCCAAAACGAGTCGGAGGCCCGACAGGCCCAACGACTCCAGACGTCTATCCTGGCCATGAACGACCTCTTCTTCCAGCAGTACCGCCCGCAAAACGAAACGTACCTCACCGGCTTCCGCCAGTATGAGCAGGGCCAGAACGCTCGCGAGCTCGATCTCCTCACGCCGCTCATCGGTGAACTCGACAACGAGATCGGCCGGCTGCGCGTGCCGCGTCGTTACACCTACCGACTCGTCGCGGAGTAACGCCCACCCCGTTTCAAGACGGATGATGCGTAACAACACGCGGCACCCCATCCGGCACCCAAGTGCCCTGTTCGTGACTGATTTCCCCTAGCTGATTCAATAACAATAGGTAACCGCACCAGGTGACCGCGAGGGGAGCCCGGTCGTTTTTCAGAAGCGATACCCGCCGTAACGCCGGCGTTACGGGTCATCCCACAAGCCGCAACCCGGCAACCTGTGCACATGACCGCAAGCGAGGCAAGCGGCAAACCGGCCACAGCGCTTTCCTTCATCCCGCTTCGCTCGTTACCTTCCGGACCCACCAACCCGACATCGCCCATGTCCCGCCTGTTCGCCCTCTGCATGCTCGTCCTCTTCGCCGCCCCGGCGCTTGCTCAGGATGACCTGAACAACATCCCCATCCCGGACCCCCGTCTGGAAATGGAAGCGCTTCAGCTGATGGATGGGTTCGAGATCAACCTCTTCGCCGCCGACCCCATGATCGAGAAACCGATCCAGATGACGTGGGACGAGGAGGGCCGGCTATGGGTCGTGGGCAGCAATATCTACCCGCACCTTCTTCCCGGCCAGGCACCGAACGACAAGATCTACGTCCTCGAAGACACCGATGACGATGGGCAGGCGGACGTGACCACGGTGTTCGCCGACGGCCTGCTCACGCCCTCGGGCATCGCGGTCGGCGACGGCGGGGTGTATGTTGCCAACTCCACCGAAATCCTCCATATCCGGGACCTCGACGGCGACGGCTACGGGGAGGACCGGCGCGTGGTCCTGCGCGGGTTCGGGGCAGACGACACCCACCATATCATCCACAGCTTCCGGTGGGCGCCGGACGGGATGTTGTACATCAACCAGTCGATCTACATCTTCAGCCACATCGAAACCCCGTGGGGCGTGCGCCGGCTCCGCCAGGGCGGCATCTGGCACTACCGGACCGAAACGATGGAGCTGGACGTGTTGTCGACCGGCTTCGTAAACCCGTGGGGGCACGAGTTCGACCCCTGGGGGCAGTCCTTCGCCACCGACGGCGCTTTCCACGATGGCATCAACCACGTTTTCCCCGGATCGGCGTTTGTCGCGGCTTACGAGACCGAGCGCATCCTCGCCGGCTTGAACCCGGGCCAGCCCAAACACGCCGGCCTTGCCATCGTCAGCGGCCGGCACATGCCGGACTCGCTCCAGGGCCACATGATCGCCAACGACTTCCGGGCCAACCGCGTCAACCGCTTCGCTGTCGACGACCTGCCCGAAGGCCGCTACCGGTCCACCCAGCGGCCGGACCTCATCTCGACGGACAACGTCGCTTTCCGCCCGGTCGACGTCACCATCGGGCCGGACGGCGCGATCTACCTGGCCGACTGGTACAACCCGATCATCCAGCACGGGGAGGTGGATTTCCGGGATTCCCGGCGCGACCACATCCACGGCCGCATCTGGCGCATTACGGCGAAGGATCGGCCCCTCGTGGATACGCCCCGCCTCAAGGGCGCCTCCGTCGCCGAACTGCTCGACGCCCTGATGCTCCCCGAGGAGTGGACGCGCACCCAGGCCCGCCGCCTACTCCGCGAACGCGGCGCCGCGGAGGTCCTGCCCGTCCTCCAACCCTGGATCGCCCGGCAAGAGCGCCAGTCCACCAACGGCCAGCGCATGCTCCTCGAAGGCCTGTGGCTCCATCAGGCGCTGGACCGAGTCGAGCCTACCCTGCTCCGCGAGGTGCTGGCCGCGCCCGACCCGCGGGCACGTGCGGCCGCCGTGCGCGTCCTCTACCACTGGAATGATCGGGTAGATGGGATCGATGCCCTGCTCGAGGCCGCGGTCGATGACGACCACGCCCGCGTCCGCCGCGAGGCGATTTCGGCGCTGGGTAAACGCGGCTCGGCCGAGGCGGCGCGAACGGCCATCCGGGCGCTCGACCGGGCGATGGACGACGAGCTCGACTACGCCCTCTGGCACACGCTCCGGCTCCTCCAGCCCCACTGGCACGACGCCGCCATCGCCTCGCCGGCGTTTTTCGGAGACGATCGCAAGCGGGCTTTCGCCCTCATGGCCGCTCACACCCCCGAAGCCATGCGCCAGCTCGTCGACCTCTATACGAGCCGCGCATTACCCGTGGAGTACGCCGAGGAAACCCTCGAACTCCTGGCCCGATACGGCTCGACCGACGATTTGAACCAGGTACTGGAGGAGGCCCTCGCCGGCGACACACTGGGTGAGAACACCCGTGCCGCGTACCTCGCCGCGCTCGAAGAGGCCGAGGTGATGCCTTCCGCCTCGCCCGAGCGGATCGTAACGCTCCTCGACGCCGACGTAGACGACGACGTGGACGACGACGCCCGCGCGAGCGCCGCCCGCCTCGCCGGCAAATGGCAGCTCACCGCCGCGCGCGACGCGCTGCTACGCCTCATCACCGATGAACGTACGCCGGCCGACTTGATGAATGCCGCCATCGGAGGGCTCGCCCGGTTGGACGATGTGGAAAGCCGCGACCAACTCGCCGCACTGACATCCGACCAGAACCCGCTCACGCTGCGGATCAGCGTGGCCGCCTCCCTGGCCGAACTCGACGCCGAGGGGTTTGCCCCCCAGGCCCTCAACCTGCTGCAGGCCCTGCCTGAAACCGCCCAGACGACGCCCCTTTTCCGGGCCCTCTTCCGGTCGGGCCGGGGCCGGCGCGCCTTCGGAACGGCCATGGCCGGCGTGTCGATTCCCGCCCCGTTCGCCACCGCCGGCCTGGAAGCCTACCGGGGCAATAGGCAGGAGGATCGGGCGTTGCTCGACGCCCTGGAAGCATCCGGTGGCGTCGCCCCCATCGAACGGATGCCACAGGACCCCGACGTGTTCGAGCTGCAGCGGATCGAAATGGATGTCAAGGCCAGCGGCGACGCCGCGCGCGGTGAAACCATCTATCGCCAGGCTGCCCTGGCGTGTCAGCGCTGCCACGCCATCGGCGGCGGAGGTGGGCTCGTCGGGCCGGACCTCAGCAGCATCGGCGCAAGTGCTCCCACAGACTATATCATCGGAGCCCTCCTGAAACCCGACGCCGCCATAAAAGATGGATACGCACTCGTTCAGGTAGAGCGCAAGGACGGAACCACTGTAAGCGGCCTGCTGGTGCGCCAGACTGGCGACGCTGTACTGATTCGTGACGCCGGCGGCCAGGTGATCCGCGTCCCCTCCGCCCAGGTGGAGGAGCAGCAGATTCTCCCGGGTTCGCTCATGCCGCCCGGCCTGACGGCGCCGCTGGAGCGGGAAGAGTTCGTCGACCTCGTCGCCTTCCTGTCCCGCCTCGGCGAGCCTGGAGACTATCGGCTCGCCACCATCCCGACCGTCCGAGGGTGGGAGGCGGCCGTGGCGGCCGCGAATGGCGCCGCCGCCGCCGTCGCCGGCGTCGGACCGGTCGCGTGGGAGCCAGCGTTCAGCCGCGTGGATGGCGGCCTGCCGCTCGCCGACCTGACCGAATTGACATCGGCCGAGGGCAGCAGGCACAGCCTGGTCCGTTTCCCGTTCGAGGCACAGCGCGCCGGCGATGTCGTGCTGGAAATCTCATCCGTGGCCGGCGTCACCGCCTGGCTCGACGGCCAGGCCGAGGCGATCAAGGGTAACAGTCTTATACTGTCCGTCCAACCCGGCCCTCACACCGTTACCCTCGCCATCGACCGCGCCACCTTCGCCGGCGACGCCCTGCACATCCATATCGATACCGATCGCTCCTCGGCTAACGTGGTCCTGGTTAATCCTCTGGAGTAGGGCTGAAGGGTTCAAGGTGTAAGGGAAAAGACCTTAAACCTTAAACTATCCAGAATGAGACTCCTCACAAACGGCCTTCCCGACACCGGGGAGGCCGTTTTTTTATGCCATACCCCCGCACACCCCTGAGTCCCCGCTTAAACTTTAAACCCCGAACCTTACACCACACCACGCTTTGGCCTGTGATTTGCTGATGGTTCGCTCACCCCCCAGCGTAGTTATCAAGAACTCGCTCTAGTTCTATGTACACTGTCGTGCGCAGGGTCAATCCGGCCGTTTTGATGGCCGTACGTTTCGTTTTTGCCTTTCCTACAGTCCTCCTGATGCCGGCGCTCGACGCTCGAGCGCAGCAATGTTACCTTCAACAGGAATGTGGTCCCGGCTCGTTGTGTGGCGCCGGCGGCACATGCCAGCCCGTGCGCGATGTGCTCGCGGCCGGCGGCGGCGTGATCCGTTATGTCGACGCCGCGAAGGGCAACAACAGCAATCCCGGCACCGAGGCCGCGCCGTGGGCGACCATCGTCCATGCGGCCAAACAGACCAGCATCAAGCCCGGCGACGCCATTCTGGTGCGCGCCGGCACCTATTACGGCGAGATCATCCCGGCGAATGGCGGCGTATCCGGTAAACGGATCGCCTACGTCGCCTATCCCGGCGAGGAAGTGATCGTCTCCGGCGCCACCCGCTTGACGGAGACCTGGTCTGTCGACGCCGGCAGTGTCTGGAAGATGAACTGGCCCCATCCCAAGATGTGGGTCCGCAACGTAAACACCGGCGATCATGCCGACGATGCCCGCCGGCGGGATGTCCTCATCGCCGACGGGGTCTTCCTCCAGGCCGTCTACACCCGCGCCGATGTCCGCGAAGGGACCTTCTTCCTCCAGGGTTCGCCGGACAACCCGACCGTCATGTATGCCTGGCTTCCGGGGGGCAAAAATCCCAACAGCGCCCGGATGGAGACGAGCTTGCTCAACCACCTCTTCAACCCCTCGACCAACGACGTAAACTGCCGGTTTGGCGACACCAAGGGATATTTCCACCTCATCGGGTTTACCTTCCGCCACACCGCCAACGAGGGGTACATGGGGGCTGTCTGCTCCGGCGTTGAGGGATCCCTGATCGAAAACGTAACGGCCGAGTGGACCAACGGGGCCGGCTTCTTCATCAGTGGGAAAAACCACATCGTCCGCGGCGTGCGCGCCTTCTACAACGGGATGAGCGGCATCCGCGGCGAATACTGCGACAACTGCACGCTCGAATATTCCACCAGCAAATACAACAACGCCAAAGGATACAACCCCTTCTGGGAGTCCGGCGGCGGGAAGTGGCTCTTTACGACCAATTCCACCTTTCGGCACCTCGACTTTTCGGATAACGAAGGACCCGGGCTCTGGCTGGACATGGACAATTTCGACAATGTCGTCGAATACAGCCGGTTCGATCGCAACTATGGCGTCAACATCTTCCTCGAGTGGACCAGCGACCGCAACATCGTTCGCAACAACGTCAGCACCCGCGCCCGGTTTGCAGAGCCCTCGTTTTTTGGATATGGCCTGCTGATCCACGCCGCCAACGACAACATCGTGCTCTTTAACACCTTGATGGCCAACGAAGGCGGCGGGCTGCGCATTCGTACCGATAGCCGCGACAAGGCGACCGGCAACCAGTATTATAACAACCTGTTTGTGGCCAACACGCGCCTGCACTTCGGCGAGCACAAGTCCAACGAACTCTCCATCGAACAACACGCCAACCTGACAGATGCGCGTACCAACAAGGGGGATGGCAACGTCTTCTGGCACCGTAATTATTCGATCGCCAACTACAACACCTTCCAGCTGCGCCCGAATTCGGGTGAAGTGACCAAGTCCTCGCAACTGGCCCCGTGGCGGGATGCGATCAAGGGGGATTACAATTCGATGGTGATGGATCTGTCGAAGCCCCATGTGCGGGACACATCGGACTATGTCGCCGGCTGGCACCTGGCCGACGGCGCCCAGTTCATCGGGAAGGCCGTCCCCCTCCCCGCCGGCATCCCCGCGGTGCGGACTGACTACTACGGCAACTCCCGCCCCACCACTGGCGCAACCCCGGGCGCCCTCCAGCCGGGCAGCATCGGCAACGGCA
>JAWXAX010000002.1 GCA_034439735.1 Rhodothermales bacterium
AGGTCGCCGGCGGCGGCTTTGAAGGCATGGGGGTCGATGGCGAGGGGGGCGCCGATGACGACGAGGGGGGCGCCGTATTCGGGGGTGCGGATGGCCTGCTCGACGGTGAGGCCGCCGACGGCCTGGACGGGGATGCGGACGGCATCGACCACTTCTTGCAGGCGGGCCAGTGGGCTCGGGGTGTCCAGGCCGCGCTGGCGTCGGAGGGTGCGGTGGTCGTAGCCGACGTGGTGTATCACGTAATCGCAGCCAAGGTCTTCGAGGATGCGGGCGCCCTCGACGGGGTCTGGCATACACATGTTGTCGCCCATGACCTTCACGCCGAGGTCGCGGCCGGCCTTGACGACGAGCTCGATCGTTTCCGCGTGTGCGACGCCCATGACGACGACGTGGGTGGCGCCGGCCTTCGCCATCAACTCGGCTTCGAGCCATCCGCCATCCATCGTCTTAAGATCCGCCACGATGGGAACGGCCGGGTACCGCTCCCGCAGGGCACGCACCCCGTTCATGCCTTCGGCAATGATGAGGGGGGTGCCCGCCTCGAGCCAATCCACGCCGGCGCGGAGGGCGATTTCGGCCGTGTCCAGGGCTTCCTGGATCGTGGTGAGGTCAAGCGAGATCTGGACGATGGGTTTCATGTCGAACCTGTGTCGAACTGTGACGGAAACATGGAAAAAGAAGGATGGTAAGAAAACACATTCGTAACTTTCAACTCTTTATCGCTTCCCTATGTTAATCGGACATGCGGTCGTTCTGGCCGCGTGCACGGCCAACGCCGCTCTGTGTTTGAAATTTGAGCGGTGTTTGAAATTTGAGCGGTGTTTGAGATTTAAGCGGTGTTTGATATTTGGACGGTAATTGATATTTGGACGGTGTTTGATATTCGGGCGGTGTTCGATTCGCTGAAGGCGATGTATCGGTAGGTGCCTGTCTCCGCCTCACGGCAAGGTTTTTTTCCGGCCGTCGCGTGCTTTTCCAATTTCTGTGACGTCCGCCGGCGGTCTATCCGTCCAATGTTATTTCCAGGTTGAACTTTTCCACGGGCTCGTTGCTGTGTACTAGATGTAGCGCGCCAGGTATAGCCTTCCAGGTATAGCCCTTCCTGTTAAGCCCTTCCGCTACCTCAACGGTGTAGTGCATGCTGATTGACGATGCCTTTGACCTGGCCGTGGCGCCAGTGCCAGACGACGACCGGCTGTCCACGCTGCGGATTCAGCTGGCCGTGGTAAAAGCCGAGCGTGATGCGCTGGCCGAGCGGTGCGATTTTCTGTCGCAGATCGTCGATCGGAAGCTGAGTATGCGGGGAGGATTGTGGCGGGCGATCGTCGACTCCGTGCCGGCGGCCCTCGCCATCACGGACGCACATTTTCGCATCATCCTTTGTAACCCGGGCTTTTCGGCACTCTTCGGACCGGACGAACAGGCCGTCCGCGGCGCGGTCTTTTCCCAGTTCATGAACGACGGCGATCTGTTTCAGGAGGCCGAGGCCGTCGGGCGCGGCACGCGGCATACGGTCTGGTCGCTGCGCCGTGAGGACGAAAGCCTGTTTCTGGGTGCGGTTCAGTGCACGCCTCTGTACGACCCCGATCAGGCGCTCCTCGGCTTTCTGATCACCGTGCGGGACCTGACGACCGATGAAGCCAATGAGTCCGCCCGGAGCCAGGAGCGGCAGGCGATGCCCTTCCTCAACGACCGCTCGCCGGTGCTGATGTTCGCCGTGGACTCCGCCGCCTGTATCACGAGTGCAAGCGACGCCTGGCTCGAAAAACTCGGCTACAAGCGGGAGGAGGTGATCGGTCAGCTGACCTCCAGCTACCTGACTCGGGCCTCGCGGTTGTACCTCGCCGAGGCGCTCAAAAGCCGGCTCAAGGAAGAGGCGCTCTGGAAAAATGTCGAGACGCAGTTCGTGAAGAAGACCGGCGAGGTGATCGACGTGGTCATGTGCGCCACACGCGCCGCCGGAGAGGGGGACGACCGGATCGTTTTTGTGCTGCAGGACATCACCGAGCAGAAGCGCGCCGAGCAGGCCCTGATGGCGCGCACGCTGGAGTTCGAGACGCTGACCGATTATATCCCCGTCCAGATTTTCCGGATGGATCGGCACTACCGCTATCTATTTGTGAACCGCGCCCTGCTTGAAGCCTCGTCGGCGACGCCCGAGTCCTACATCGGCAAGACCGTCGACGAGCGGGGCCTCCCCTCGGCGATCGTCGAACGCTGGAAGGCGCAAATGGACCAGGTGTTTACCATCGGTGAAGCGATAGAATTTGAGTTCGACTATGCGACGCCTCGCGAGCACCGGTTTTTCCGGACCCTCATCGTACCCGAAAAAAAGGTCCAGGGGCGTGTCCGTACGATCATCGGGATCATGCGGGATGTGACGGAGGAACGCAAGGCCGGCGAGCAGCTGCGCCAGAGCGAAGCCAACCTCAAACTCGCGCAGGAACTGGCCCAGCTCGGGAGCTACGAGATCGACCTCGTCGATCCGAACGGTACGTACATGTCTGAGGAGGTCTACCGGATTGTAGGCGTGGATCCACAGGTCGAAGAGCTGACAACCGAGCGGTTTTTACGGCAGCTGGTGCACCGGGCGGACCGCCAGAAGGTGGCGCGCGACATCCGGGAGGCGCTCCACTCGGGATCGCCGTTTCAGCTCGAGTACCGCATCGTTCGGCTGGACGGCTCGATCCGTAATGTGCAGAGCCGCGGCACGGTGCTCACCGACCCGCGCCTCGGCAGGAAACGTGTGGTCGGGACGTTGCTGGACATCACCGAGCGCGCCGAGGCCGAGGAGAAGGCGCGCAAGACGCAGGAGATGTTATTGTACCAGCAGCGCCATGCCCGGGCGCTGGCCGAGACCGAACTCGAAAACGTGAAAGACGAACTGGTGCGCAAGACGCGGCTCGCGGCCGTAGGGCAAGTGGCGGCGAGTATCGCACACGAGCTTCGCAACCCCATGGGCGCCATTCGAAACGCGGCGTACATGCTTGAGCGCCGCGCCAACCCGTCGGACGTACGATGGGTCGAGTACATGGAAATCATCCAACGCGCATCCTCGACCGGCGATCGGATCATCAGCGACTTGCTGAACATGACGCGTAACAAGCCGCCGGCCCGGCAGCCGTTGGATCTGTGCCAGGAAGTCCAGAGCGCCTGCGAACGGTTCGCCGATCATCCGCGCATCCGGTTTGTCGACGCAATCGCGCAGCGGCCGTATGAGATCTTCGCAGACGCCGGCCAGCTTCAGCAGGTGTTCCAGAACCTGTTTACCAACGCCATCGAGGCGATGGAGGGAGAGGGGGAGATCGTCATTCAGGCGGAGGCTTCCGGGGAGATGGATCACATCGTCGTCCGCGACCAGGGACCGGGCATTCCGCCCGAGATGCAGGCTCTGATCTTCGAGCCGCTGTTTACCACAAAAGCGTCCGGCACCGGCCTGGGCCTATCGATCTGCAAACAGATCGTCGAACAACACAACGGGCAGATCATCGTCCGCAACGACCGCCCGAGGGGGAGTCTTTTTGTCGTGCGGATCCCGAGATGGAGCCGCGAGCGCTCCGCACCCTTCACCGAGTCCGCCAGTAATCATGTCTGAACTATCACATCCCGCTGACAAACACAGCCCGCGTATTCTGATTGTCGAGGACAACGAGGCGCAACGGCGCCTGCTCCGGGATATCATCGCAGAAGAAGGGTTCGACGCGGTATCGTACGAGACGGCGGCGCTGGCGCTGTCGCAGGTGAAAGCCGATGTATACGCCGTCGCCGTGATCGACATCCGACTGCCGGACATGGACGGGATCGAAGTCGTGCGCCGGCTCCATCTGATCGACGCTACGATTCGCATCATCGTCCACACCGGGTACGGCACGTTCGAGTCCGCCCGTGACGCCGTCAACTACGGAGCGTTCGCGTATGTGGAGAAGCTGGGCGATCCGCGGGTGTTGATCGGCCACATTCATCGGGGTGTGAAGGAGTGGATGCGCGATGCGCTCGAGCAAAGCGAGTCGCGCTTCCGCTCGGTGTTAAACGCCGTCCCGGATCTCCTTTTTATCCTGGATACGCAGGGGTGCTGCCTGGAGGCGTTTGCGCCCGAGAACACGAGCGAGTTGTGGCCGGCGTTTCCCGAGGTGGGACGTCGGGTGAGCGAACATCTCTCCGAAGCAGACTGGCACCGCTGGCGGCTGGTGATGGCCGAGGCGCTGGCCAGTGGCGAGCCCCAGACGATCGAATACGAGGTTGTGATCGATGGCGTCGTCCAGTGGTATTCGGCCCGGGTGGTGCGGATGCGTGCTGGCAGGGAGGAAGGCACGTTGTGGGTGAGCCGGAACGTGTCGGTGAAGAAGCAGGCCGAGATCGAGCTGATCAGCGCCAAGGAGAAGGCCGAGGAGATGAACAGGCTCATGTCGGCGTTTCTGACCAGCATGAGCCACGAAATCCGCACCCCGTTGACAAGTATTCTGGGGTTTGCGTCGATTATTGCCGAAGAGGTGGGGGAGGAGCAGCGCGAGCTGGCGCACCTGATCCGTTCGAGCGGGAAGCGCTTGCTCGATACATTGAACTCGGTGCTGGATCTATCGCTGCTGGAGGCCGGCAAGTTCGAGCTGGCGATGGACGCCGTGGAGCTGAACAGCGAGGTGCGGGAGAAAGTGCGGCTCCTGCAGCCGATCGCACAGGAGAAAGGGTTGCAGCTGGTATATCGTCCGTCCGCGCTGGCCTCCAAGAGCCGGCTCGATCGGAGCTGCCTGGATCGGATCCTGAACAACCTGATCGGCAACGCCATCAAGTTCACCCAGGAAGGGGAGGTGAGGGTGGAAGTCGAGCAGGCCGGTGGGGAGGTATTATTACGCATCCAGGATACGGGCATCGGCATCAGCCCGAATTTTCGGCCGTACCTGTTCGAAGAGTTCAAACAAGAGAGCACGGGCCTCGCGCGGCTGTACGAAGGCAGCGGCATCGGGCTGGCGATCACGAAGCGGCTGGTGGATATGATGGAGGGCCGGATCGAGGTTGAGAGCGAAAAAGGGCGCGGCACGACGTTTCGCCTCTTCTTCCCACTGATCCCGGATGCCCGCCCGATGCGTCCTCAGCCTGCCGCGGCTAACAAGATGCCCATCGCCCAGGCGATCCTGGGCTCGAAGGTACTTTTTGTAGAGGACGACCCGAACGCCCAGCGCTTTTTGAAGCTGCTGCTGCATAAACAGCTGGACCTGGAAGTCGCGCCGGACGAAGAGATGGCGCTCACGATGGCGAAGCGCCGGCGGTTCGATCTCGTTTTTCTCGATATCAATCTCGGGAAAAAACGAACCGGGGTCGATGTCATGCGCGCGCTGCGCGAACTGCCCGGGTATGCCCGGACGCCCATCGTCGCGATGACGGCGTATGCGTTGCCGCATGACCGTCAGCGCTTTCTCGACGAGCGGTTCTCCGATTATATCAGCAAGCCGTTTACAAAAAATCAGATTCTGGAAGTGATCGAACGATCACTGGTGGTCTGATGGCACCCTTTTTTGTAAGAAGTGTGGCGGAAAGACCGCTTCGGCTTTGCGTGGCACGGGCTTTGTTAGATAATTAGTTACGAAAATACCGCTCGAGCGCCGGCGCCGTAACGCCCCGCCACCGGGCTTTTAAATAGATTGGATTGATCATTCCTGCCATCAGCGGAGCTTTCTTTGAAGGCCCCGCTGATGGCATTTTGGGGCTTACCCGGAAAAGAATTCCTCCCGAGCAATTCAAACGGGGAGGGGCGGCGCACTTGACCGCGCGACCGTGGAAACGTACTTTCGACGTCTACTCTATATTCAGGATGCCAAACGGCTTTCAGGAGGATGATATGCTTGTCGAAGTGATGGTCGATTACGATGCCGTCAGCGAGCGCGCTGCCGAACTTGTTGCGCAACAAATCCGCAAAAAACCGGATAGCGTCATCGGTTTTGCGACAGGGAGCACCCCGTTGGGGCTCTATAAGCGACTGGTGGCGATGCATCGGGATGCCGGGCTCGATTTTTCAAAGATGACGACCTTCAATCTCGATGAGTACATCGGATTGCTCCCACGCCACGATCAGAGCTACAACCGGTTCATGTGGGAGCATCTGTTCGAACATATCAACGTGAGCCCGGAACGGGTGTTTATCCCTAACGGGATGGCGGATGATATTGACGGATTCTGCGCGTGGTATGAGGAGCAGATCGAGCGGGTGGGCGGGATCGATCTCCAGATTCTCGGCATCGGGGCAAACGGGCATCTGGCGTTTAACGAGCCGGGCTCGTCGCTGGGTTCGCGCACGCGGATCAAGACCCTCACGGCGGAGACCGTTGTGGTGAACGCGCGTTTCTTCTCGAATTTGAACGAGGTGCCCCGGTTCGCCATTACGATGGGGATCGGGACGATCATGGAGGCTCGCCGGCTCTTGCTGCTTGCCAGCGGCGAGAGCAAGGCCATGGCGATCCAGACGACCCTGGAGGGACCGGTTACGGCCATGGCGCCGTCCACTATCGTACAGATGCACCGGCATGCCCACGTGATCATCGACGAGCGGGCGGCGTCGCGCCTCAAGAACAAGCACCACCACGGCATTTCAGAGCCAAAGCCGGAATGATGGGCATGGTTGATGGAGACCTGGTCGCTGGTGTGGATGTCGGCGGCACCAATTTGCGGGTGGCGATTGCTCGTGCGGAAGACCCGGCCCGGTTCCTGGCGCATCGCGCGGGCCCGATGCCTACCCCGGCGACGCCGGAGGCCTGCGTTGCCCTGATTGGCCTCTTCCTGGACACCTGCTGCGCCGAGGCCGGCGTCGAGCGCCGGCGGGTGGCCGCCGTGGCCTCCACCGTGCCGGGGATCACCGACGACGGCCGCGGGACGACGTTGATCGTGACGAATCTTCCCGGCTGGGATAATTACCCGTTTGCGGCGCTGCTGGCTTCGGGCCTCGGCATCGAGGCGTATATCGAAAACGACGTCAACGCCGCCGCGCTGGCCGAGTACTTCTACGGCGTGGGCGCCGGCGCCCAC
>JAWXAX010000003.1 GCA_034439735.1 Rhodothermales bacterium
AAACGAGCGTACCACGATGCCGCCGCCTACACGATCGGCCAGCACCTTCGTGATCGCCGCCGTCAACGTCGTCTTCCCGTGATCCACGTGTCCGATCGTCCCCACGTTCACGTGAGGCTTGTTGCGTAGAAACGTCTCTTTCGCCATGGCTCTACTTTGTTAAAACGAATCGTTCTTGTGTATAGAGATAAAGCGCATACGGCCGCAACGCGGAGTTCCGCCCTGCGAACGACACGCGCACCCACGCCGCAGCGCGAGATTCTCGTGAGCCACCTATCGGATTTGAACCGATGACCCCTTCCTTACCATGGAAGTGCTCTACCGCTGAGCTAAGGCGGCGGTACGGGAACGATCAACGACATCGATCCCGGTAATCGTACAGCGAGCGGGAGACGGGATTCGAACCCGCGACCCTCAGCTTGGAAGGCTGATGCTCTACCAACTGAGCTACTCCCGCCAGGAGGTATCAGCGCCTGTGGACACGCCGGCCGGTAGCCGAAACCACACCCTGCAATCCACGACCTGAAACCCGTTTCCAAGAGTGGGCAGGGAAGGATTCGAACCTCCGTACTCGTAAGAGAACAGATTTACAGTCTGTCGCCTTTAACCACTCGGCCACCTGCCCGATAACGTGCCTGCTTATATCTCGTGCGTGCCCGGAGGGTGCCCCTGACCACACGAATTTAACATGAAGAGCTGACGGAGGGACTCGAACCCCCGACCTGCTCATTACAAGTGAGCTGCTCTACCAGCTGAGCTACGCCAGCATTTCAACTGAACCAGCATGTTCGAAAAAACCAGCATTTCCGAAAAACCAGCTTTTTTTGAAAAAGAAGAGCGAACATACGCCCCCCCATCCCTGCTGTCAACTGCGACCCTATCAACCCGGATTCACGTCCGGTGTTTCAGTTGCGACGCCATTTCCCGATACCAGCCGCCGCCGCATCCGATACCAAACCGCCAGACCAACCCCGACGGTCAACGCGAGGATGAACCACCCGTATCCTTTCAGATACACGGACACAACTGCCCAATTCTCTCCCACCAGGTAACCCGCCCAAATGATCACGCCGGTCCACAAAAACGCGCTGATCGTCGCGTACGCCAGCGTCCGCATACGATGCATGTGCGCCATGCCCACCGAAAGGGAGATCACGGATCGGGCCCCGCTCAGAAACCGATTCGCGAGCACCACCCGGTAGCCCCAGCGTTGCAGCCAGGTACGCACCTTTCCGAGGTACCCTTTCGGTAACCAGCGCAGTCGCTGTGGATCGTACACCGCATCGCCGGCCCAGTAGCCCACCGCGTACATGGTCATGAACCCGAGCGCACCTCCCACCGTGGATAACGCCCAGACGGCGTACACATTGAGATGTCCGATGCCCGCCAGATACCCGCCAAAAACCACGACCATGTCTCCCGGGATCGGCGGCACGACATTCTCGCCATAGGCAATGGATAAAATGACGAGGTAAGCCCAGAGAGGCGCAAGCGACTCGATCCATGCGAACACATCCGAAAAAAGCTCTGCCATCGAATCGCTGCTGAGTCCAAAAAATGAGTAACCGGTTCACGAGGGTAGGAGCAGGCATACGGCATACGCCGCGGCGCCGGCCTCGGAACCCACAAAGCCGAGGCGTTCGGTCGTTGTCGCTTTAACGGACACCTCCCGTTGCGAAATGCCGAGATCCTCGGCGATAGAAGCACGCATTGCGTCGATGTACGGACGAAGCCGGGGACGCTGCAACGCTACCGTGGCGTCTACGTTTCCTACGACATAGCCGGACTCGGTCACCAACCGCACGGTTTCCCGAAGCAGGTCGCGGCTGTCCGCGCCCTTCCAGCGTTGGTCCGTGTCCGGAAAATGGAGTCCGATATCGCCCAGCGCCGCCGCACCGAGGAGGGCATCGGTGATGGCGTGCAGCAACACGTCGGCATCCGAGTGGCCGTCCAGCCCGGTCTCGTGCGGGATAGTCACCCCCCCGATGATGAGCGGCCGGCCTTCCAAGAGACGATGCACGTCGTAACCCATCCCAATACGCATAAACACGACCCAGGTGAACTCCTAATGGGAACGAATCGACCACAACCGGCGCGCAAGCTCCCAATCCGCCGGCGTAGTGACTTTGATATTGAGTGGATCGCCATCCACAATACGCACGGGCCGCCCGATGCGCTGCAGTAGCGCCACATCGTCCGTCGCCTCCACGTCATCACGATGCGCGCTCGCGTGGGCCTCCACCAGCCAATCGCGGCGGGCGCCCTGCGGGGTTTGCATCCGATATAACCCCTCGCGCGGCACGGTATCACCAAACACCCCCTGGCCCCCTCGCCGCAACGTGTCCGTCGCTTCGACGGCCAGGGCCGCGGCCCCGGTCTCGCGAATCGCCCCGATGACCCTGTCGATGGCCGATGGCGTCACGAAGGGACGCACGCCGTCGTGTACGAGCACGAAGTCGATGCCGGGAGGCACCAGGTCCAGGCCGGCGCGCACCGAGGCCTGCCGCGTGCCGCCGCCAGGCGCGAGCACAACCGGGGTGCGAAAGGCCGCCGACGCGAGGGCGTCTACGATGGCGGGGTGGTCCGAGGATGCCGCCGCCAGAATGAGCAGGTCGATCGACTCATGCCGGTCGAACACGCCCAGCGTCTCGATAAACAGTGGATGATCCCCCAGCCGGCGAAACTGCTTCCGTTCCCCCCCGATCCGCGATCCCGTTCCTGCCGCCGGGACGATTACGGCGATCGTTGCTTCAGCCATTCGAACGGGTCGTTACAGGACGATCATGGCGTCTCCAAAAGAGAACATCCGATATTCCTGCTCGATCGCCTCTTTATACGCCCGCATCAAAAACTCATGCCCGGCAAAGGCCGAAACGAGCATCACGAGGGTGCTCCGGGGCATATGGAAGTTTGTGATTAATCGCTCAACGATGCGAAATTCGTAAGGGGGGTAAATAAACTTGTCTGTCCAGCCACTATCGGACTTCAAGGTGTAGGAGGCCGACAAGCTGGATTCCAGCGCGCGCACGCACGTCGTGCCGACGGCCGTCACCCTGTGCCTTGGCGACGTAAGCGCTTTGTTCACTACCTCGGCGGATTCGGGCGAAATGATGTAATGCTCGGAATCCATCCGGTGCTTCGTCAGATCCTCCACCTCCACCGGGCGAAACGTGCCCAGGCCGACATGCAACGTGAGAGGAGCCAGCTTGACACCCTTCTCCATCAGCTTCGCGATCAGTTCCGGCGTGAAGTGCAGGCCGGCCGTAGGGGCCGCCACAGCGCCGCGCTGCTCCGCGAACATCGTCTGGTATCGCTCCCGATCCTCTTTCTCGACTTTCCGCTTGATGTACGGCGGGATCGGGGTCTGCCCGATCTCGTCGATCTTCTCATACAACTCGTCGTTCGTTCCCTCGAACACAAAGCGAATCGTTCGCCCCCGCGAGGTCGTGTTGTCGATGACCTCAGCGACCAGCCCGTTCTCAAAATACAACTTATTGCCGATGCGGATCTTCCGAGCCGGATCCACGATCACATCCCACAACCGGCTCTCGGGATTTAACTCCCGAAGTAGAAATACCTCGATTCGGGCACCCGTCTTTTCTTTATTTCCGTACATTCGAGCCGGAAACACCTTCGTATTGTTCACCACAAGGACGTCTCCTTCGGAGAAATATTCGACAATGTCGCTGAATACCCGATGCTCGATGGTGCGATTTTCCCGGTTTAACACCATCAGCCGCGCGCTGTCACGAGGTTCAGCAGGATACTTGGCGATCAGCTCCTTGGGGTAGTCAAACAGGAAATTAGACAGCTTCATGGAAGAAACCTGGTATTGCGGGGATACTACGGCTGGTCGGCCGACGCTCGTGATCTATCGCGTTGCCCGCGATGCACAAGCAGACGACTGGCCCGCGGTGCGTTGGCGCAAAAAAAGTGATGGTGGTCGCGGCGGCGCCGAGCACAGGGCTGCGGTACATCGGCAAGTAACAACGCTCGGCCGGCTGGGGGTCTCAGTGCGCGAACGAATCGGCGGCTGAGAGGTACCCTCGGCGGCACTGACATCATCGTCGTACAACAGCGTCGCACAACATCGTCGCACAACAGCGTCGTATAACAGCGTCGTATAACAGCGTCGTTAAAAAGCATCGTTCGAAAAGAAAAGGGGCGATGCCTATATTCAAATTTCGCAAATATACGTGCGTTCCGGCTCCACTCCAAACGAACTTTTTGCGATGAACACGGCGTAAAGACCCGCTAGAATCGGTCTTTCACCCCATGCCTTGCCCTTTCCCGACTTCATGCGCACGCTTTGCCTTGTAGTAGTTCTCGCGGCCCTGACGGGATGTGATCACGGCCTCGAACCCCCCGACCGCGACGCCGTGGGAGCGCTCCGCGGAACGGTGACGTATACCGGCGTCTGGCCGCCGGCAGACTCGCTGTTCGACCTTCGCTTCGTCGGTATGCGCTTTACGCCGCAGGACACGTCCGACTTCCTCCAGCTCAATCGCATGGTCATCAGCCCCGGCCTGCAACGCAACGTCGCGCAAGACTCGTTTTTCATCGACGGGATCGACGCAGGGGTGCTCGTCTACAACGGCATCGCCGAGAAGTTCGGCCCGGGCATCCTCGACTGGCGGCCGGCGGCACTTTTCTCCGGCGGCGACGGCACTATCCTCATCCGCGAAGGGGAGGTTGCGACGATCCAGATCGATGTCGACTTTTCCTCGCGCCCTCCTTTTCCACCCAACGCGGCCCGCTAAACATGCGATATTCCATGCGGTTGATGAACGCGCTGGCGGCTCTGGCCCTTTGCCTCGGGCTTACCACCCAGGCGTACGCGCAAACGGGTCGTATTTCGGGACAAGTGACGGATCCTGCCGGCCAACCTCTCCCCGGCGTCAATGTCATCGTAGCCGGCACCACCCTGGGCGCCGCCACCAACTCGGAAGGACGGTTTCTTCTCCCGTCCGTGCCGGCCGGGGCTCGGGTGGTCGAGGTTTCGATGGTCGGGTTTCAGCGTTTCCAGCGGGCCGTTGACCTCGCCGCCGGGCAGGAAATGGTCCTCGACGTCCAACTCGTCGAGGACGTGCTCCAGAGCGATGGGGTCATCATCGTGGCCAACCGACGCGAACAACGGATCACGACCGTGCCCGTCAGTGTCGCCGCCATGGCGCCCGAAGAGCTGGCCCGCCGCAACGTGGTATCGCTGGACGACGCCCTCCGACACATTTCAGGCGTGCAGGTGCAGGACAATCAGATCAGCGTCCGCGGCTCCTCGGGTTTCGCCTACAATGTTGGCAGCCGGGTATTGTTGTTGATCGATGGGGTCCCGCTGCTTTCGCCGGATACCGATGGGGTGCCCTACGAAGGGCTTCCGTTTGCGCAGGTGGAGCGGCTCGAGGTGCTCAAGGGCCCGGGCTCGGCGCTGTACGGGAGTGGTGCGCTGGGCGGGGTCGTCAACCTCATCACCCGCACCTTCCCGAGCGAACCGACGACGATGGTGCGCGCCTTCGCCGGCGCCTACGAGCCCGTTCGATATGCCCTCTGGCGCGAGCGCTGGGATGGCGCCGAGAAGCCGAGGCCGTTCGCCGGCGTCACGGTATCCCACGCGCGCCGGGTCTCCGAACGGTTCGGCTACTGGGTCGACGGCGCCTTCAGGCGCAGCGCCGGCTACATGCGCCTGAACGAGAAAACGCTCGTTCAGACACACGGCAAAATTGGCTGGAATCCCAACGCGGATGTGCGGCTCGACGTGCTGGCGAACGTGCTCTGGCGCAAAAAAGACGACTTCCTCTTCTGGAACGGCGCCCGCGACGCCCTCCAGCCCGGCAGCCTCGCCATCTCCAGTTCATCCGAACCCAGCGGTGCGACAGACAACGAATCGAACCAGATCAGCCTCTTCCCCACCCTGACCCATGTCCTGAGCCCGAACCTCTTTTATGAAATCAAAACACGGGGCTACGCCGTGGGGGTCCGGCCGATCGACACCGCGGGAAACGTGCGCACCTACCGGGACGGCACCTACGGCTTCCGCTACGGCGGCGAATACCTCCTCAACTGGAATCCCGGACCGGGCCGTTTCCTGACAGGCGGGGCATCGATCGATGCCAACTCCACCCGATCTAGCTTTTTTGTCAGCGCGGATGGCGACCCGATCGGCAACCAGCCTGAAGGGGCAGTGTTCGGGCAATGGGAGCAAACGCTCGGCGAACGCTTCCAGCTGGTGGCCGGCCTCCGGTTTGATCTCTACCGCATCGACGCCAGCGATACGGTCACGAAACTAAGCCCGAAGCTCAACCTGGCCTATTCCTTCACTCCCAACCTGACGGCGCGGGCGGCCTATGGCCAGGGATTTCGAATCCCGAGCCTCGGAGAACGGTTCGTCGACAATCGGGACTTCTTCCCCATCGTCCGCAACCTCACCCTGCGGCCCGAGGAAAGCACCAGCTATGAACTGGGCCTGCGGGGCCTCCTCGCATTCTCCGAGCGGAGCGATGCGCTGGTGGACGTAGCGGTATTCTGGAACGACTACTGGCGGCTCATCGAAACGCGATTCGTGCCGGCCGCCTCCGCCTTCCAGTTTGTCAACCTCATCCGGGCGCGTGTTCGCGGCGCAGAGGCATCGATTGAGGCCGCGCTGCTCGACGGGGTCGCGACGACACGTCTCGGCTATACCTTCCTCGATGCCCGCGACCTCGGCGCCGGCGAGCCGCTTGCGTTTCGACCGGCGCACATGCTGACCGTCTCCGCCGACACACGGTTCGGGAAACGGTATGACGCTGGCTTCGACTTCCGGTACGCCAGCCGGCCCAAAAGTGTGAATTCAGACTTCGCCCGCTTCGTACCCGACGCCGAGACGCTCATCGACACCCGCGTGCTCGATCTCCGCGCCGGCGCCCGTTTCGGGCAGGTCCGCGCCCTGCTCATCTTGCGAAACGCGCTCGAATACTACTACATGGAACGGCCAGCACTCCTCGCCCCTCCCCGCCACCTGATGCTCCAGATGCAGCTGGACCTGTAAGTCAACCCCTCGGAAACTGTTGAGATTTGCGTATTCCATATAGAACAAGTCATCCCCGCGCAGGCGGGGACCCAGAAAAATGCCAGTCTGATGGCTGGATTACTTCGTAAGTCGCTTCGCTCGTTTCCCGCCTTCGCGGGAGCC
>JAWXAX010000004.1 GCA_034439735.1 Rhodothermales bacterium
ATCGGGCTCGCCGGCCTCCAGGCCGTGGCCCGCGCTTTCGACGGCGGCCTGGCGACGATCCTGAAGGAAGTGCTGCGTGGTTCGTTCGGCATCGATGCCCCGGAGCGGCTCATCCAGGCCGTCTATGCGCCGGGCTGGTCCACCGCGGCCATCGCCCCACTGGTGCTCGCCGCGGCTGACGCCGGCGACGCCGTCTGCCAGGCCATCGTGCGCGAGCAAACCGAGACCCTCGTCCGCCAGGCCGGTCGGCTAGCCACCACCACCCCGGATCTCGACCCGGTTCTTCGCTTCACCGGTGGCCTCACGGAACACGCCGAATACGCGGCCGCGTTGCGCTCGGCGCTACTGATGCGTATGCCATCCATGGATATAGCCCCGCTCACAACCGCTCCCGTTGAAGCCGCTCTGGCTCTGGCGCGACACGGAAACCACGGAGATCGTATGGCGGGTGAGCAGGACACGAACTAGCGTGTCCCTACGGATTGGCACCGATCCTGATTGACCGTTCACGGGGACGGAAGCCCGCTACTCATATTTAAGACAAATTTATATTAATACTATTTTATCTTATTTATATTCCAGCCATTCGCGTGTCCAGAACCACGCGAATCAAGAACCAACAGTACGACTTCACGACTCATCGAGAGGTACCCAATGTGTACGTCCAACTTGTTATTCCCAGTCATCATCGTTGCCGGCCTCACTCTATCCGCCTGCCAGCCTGCCTTGGAGCCCGACACGGCTATGGACGATCTCCGTTCGCAAGGCCAGGCCAACGTGGTCGACAACGTCTCTGAACAGCATATTCTGAAAATCGCAAGGAGTTCACCGGATCATACCACCCTGGCGGCCGCCATCGACGCCGCCGGCCTGCAGCACGTATTGGTTAATCCCGGACCTTTGACGGTCTTCGCCCCAACGAACGCGGCCTTCGAGGCGCTCCCACCGGGTACCGTAGAGGAGTTGCTCAAACCGGAAAACAAATCAAAGCTCGCCAAAATTGTCACGTCGCACGCGTCCCCGGGCACATTTAAGGGGGCCGGGCTGAACCCGAAGGTCAAGATTTATCTGGCAACAGGGCAGTACGTGAGCGTCGAGGAGCGCGACGGAGCCACGTATGTGAATGGCGCGAAGATCCTGGCCACCATCGACGCCAGCAACGGCGTGGTGCATGTCGTCGATAAAGTCTTTCTATTCCCGAACATGTAGCCGCGCGGCGTCACCGGATCGCAATGGGCCGCACCGGCGATCCGGTGGCGCCTTTGAGGCGGAGCGGAGTAACGATAAACAGAAACTCCCAACCCTCGTCCGCCAGCAGGCTGCCGAAGTTCATGAACTCGAGGTTGTTGATCCCGTTTTTCATGACCAGCTCCGGGTGGACGCGCATGGCGCTCCCATCAAGCGCGAGGTCCGAGCCGACCATCGCCGGCTGGCGTGCGATGATCCACTGGACCACTTCCATGTCGATCGCCGGGATGAGGCTCTGGTTGTGGGTGATGGGATCGGGCCAGAGGGACCACCAGCCGAAGTTGAACAACAACGCGTCGCCGGGCCGGATATCGGATTCGTCCATCCCCTGGCGGGCGAGCGCGCCGCGAACGTCGACGAGCGAAGCTTCGTAGTGTTCAGCGAGGCGCTCCACACCAAGGTAGCCGGCGAGGTCGATCAAGACGCCGCGGGTCACGATGGGTTTCACCTGCTCGACGCCAAGGCGCTGCAGCCCATAGGCATGCGCCATCTCGGATCCCGTGAAGCCGTTATAATACACATCTTCGGTCGATCCATCCGCCATCTCCATCCGTTTGCCAACATGCCCCGGCCCGTCGAACTGGGTGCCCACCTGACCGAGTTCGCCGGCGATGAACTCGTCGTTAAACACCAGGCGCTGCTCCCCTACTACGCCGCTCGTGGGATAGCCGGCCGTCACGATGGCATACGTGCGGTCCCCGAGGAGGGGCATACCCCGCTCGTAGACATTGCCGAGTTCGTAGAGCTGTCCGGTCTTGACCAGCGATACCGCCTCCAGGATTTTCTCTGGCGTGATCCAGTTCGACCCGCCTGCCTGGTCGTCCGCCCCCCAGAGCACGTTCGGCCACCAGGGGCCGGCCTCGCGGGTCTGGGCCGAGGAAGGGGATAAAAACAGGGTGAACAGGGCCAGGAGAAGAAGAGGACGAAGGTGCATGGCTGTGCGATCAGCGATTCGTGAATAGCGATTAGCGATTAATGCGAATGAGGAGTTGAATAGAGCTAAAATAATGCAAAACGTCATCCTGGGGCGGGGCCCAGGAAGACGATGATGTGTAAAATGTGCTGTGCAAGTATGATCGAGTCGGATGGCTTAGCACCGTTCATTACTTCAGCGGCGTCCCCTCGACAGGCCGGCCGTTGGTGGTCAGAATCTGGAAGTGATGGACGCGGTGGCCTTCATAGGTCCAGACGACCTCCTTCTCGGGCGTCACCTCGAACAGCTTCACCCCTTCCGTCGCGCCGTAACTGGCTATGACCGTATTTCCGTTCGGGAGCCGCTGGGCGCCGCAGGGGTCGACAAAGATCGGGGCGTCGACGTCGTCGTTCGACATGCGCCAGACAATCGCGCCGGCGGCGTCGACCTCGATGGTCTTGTTGCCATGCGTGAGGTTGATCAGGGTGTGGCCGTTCGCGAGGCGAATGGCGGTGAACGGCCAGTTTTCGGCTTCGCGGCCGCCCAGTTCGGGCCGGTCGGTAGCGATTGTTTGCACCACCTCGCCGGCCGGCGTGTATTCCTTCACCGCAAACGCCAGCAGGTGGGGCACCAGGTAATTACCGTTGGGGAGCTTGCGGGCCATGCGGGTTTGCATGTGCGCGTTGTCGGTCTCGGGCTGGAGGGGCACCTCGCGGAGGATGACGCCGGCCGGGTCGACTTCGACGATCCGGGGGTTTTCACCCAGTTCGGTGATCATGGTCGAGCCATCGTCGAGCCGGACGGCCGTGCCTAGCTCGGCGTTTTCAGGGCTGAGTGTGTAGCTGAACACCACCTGCCGGCTGGCGTCGAACTCCTGCACGACATCGCTCCAGCAAATCAGCACGTTACCGTTGGGCAACACGTACCCGTCCCGCGCCCCGGGCCGGCCAGAGTCCCAGACCACCTCCCCGGTTTCGCCCAGGATGCCCGTAAAATCGGGGCCGGCGACAAAAAAGGAATGGGAGATGGGGGTCGCGGTGGTCGGCGCGTCAGTGGCCGGGGTACAGCCAGCGAGCGCGGCGAGGAACAGGATAAAGCAGGTGATGGCGCGTAGCATCGGGGAGAGCATGTTGCGTGATCGGTGCAGGAGGTATGGTCCCGCCAACGTACCGCAAATATCAACCTGAAACACGAATCCTATCAACAAATGCTTACCGCCTGAACGCACGCTCGTACAGCGCGATCCAGTCCGCCACCGTCGTCTTCGCCGCCAGTTCCCCGATCAGATCGAACGGGATCTGGGAGGCGTTTTTGAAGCGGATACAGCTCTTTCCCATATCCAGCTTCTTGGAACTGTGTTTCGGGAATTCCTCCTCGAACCAGGCGAGCAGCACCGGGTCCGCGTAGAGGCCCATGTGGTAGACCGCCACAAAGTTCTTCTGCGAGGCGAAGCTAAGGAACGGCAGCGGGTCCTTCGGCTCGCAGTGATAGCCCGGCGGGTAGAGGTTGTGCGGCACCACGTAACAGGGCATGTTGTACTGGATCGTCTCCTCGAATCCCTCGGGGAGGTTCTCGAGAATCACCGCCCGCAGGCGTTGGATCGCCTCTTTGCGATCTTCCGGGATCAGCTCCAGGTATTCGTCGACGGTATCGGCTTCGATGCGCATTTTCGCGTCAGGTAGGGTGGGTCATGCTCGCAGGCCTTACTCTCGCACCTCGGCGTCCGTCAGCTGGCGCGGGTAGCGGATCTGTTCGATCATCTGCTGAACCTCCGCCGGCGGTGGTGGGGTCGCCAGGGAGACGCCGATCATCAAGGCGAAGTTGATCAGCATCCCCACTACGCCGATGCCCTGAGCGTTGATTCCCAGGAACGACTCGATGATAGGCGCATCCATCCCCGGAATCACGTTCTGGGCGCGCATGAGGCCGATCATCACGAACGTAAAGAGCAGCCCGGCGCTCATGCCGGCGATGGCGCCCTGCTTGTTCGCCCGCTTCCAGAAAATCCCGAGCACGATGACCGGGAAAAACGACGCGGCGGCGAGTCCGAACGCAAACGCCACCACCTCCGCCACGAACCCCAGCGGGTAGATGCCCAGGATGCCGGCCATGATCACCGCCACGAGGATCATGGCGCGGCCGACGCGCAGTTGCTGGGCGTCTGTGGCGTTGGGCCGTAGCATCGTACCGTAGATGTCATGTGCGAGCGACGAGGAGATAACCAGCAATAGCCCGGACGCCGTCGACAGCGCCGCGGCGAGTCCGCCGGCCGCCACCAGCGCCACGATGAACGGCGGTAGGCTCGCAATTTCGGGGGTGGCGAGCACGATAATATCCCGATTGATTGACCCCAGCAGCGACGCCGCATCCGTCGGCCCGCCCTCGGGAAACGTGATGAGACCTGTCGCCGCCCAGTTCTTCACCCACTCGATCTGGTCCATGCCGGCGCCGACTTCGCTGAACTGGTTCAGGATGTAGTACTTGGCGAAAATGGCCACCGCCGGGGCCGTCGTGTACAGGATGCCGATGAACAGCAACGCCCAGAAGGCCGACCATCGGGCGGCCTTGACGGAGGTGACGGTATAAAACCGGACGATGACGTGCGGCAGGCCGGCCGTACCTGCCATGAGGCACAACGCCACGCAGAAGACATTGAGCTTCGAAAAGGTCGAAAACGGGTTGCTGTATGCCGTAAGCCCCAGATCCCGCTGGATGGCGTCGAGCTTGGGCAGGATCTCGCCCATAGCAAGTTGCGGAATGGGGTTGTTCGTCAGCAGGATGCCGATGGCGATCGCGGGGATCGTGTAGGCAAAGATGAGGACGCAGTACTGGGCGACCTGGGTGTAGGTGATCCCTTTCATCCCGCCTAAAATTGCAAAAAACGCCACGATGGCCATCCCAATCATCACCCCCACCTCGAAGTCGACGCTCAGGAACCGGCTAAACGCCACCCCCACGCCCGACATCTGGCCGGCTACATACGTCAGCGATACAAAGATCGCCGCGATGGCCGCCACGAGGCGTGCTCCAGAAGAGTAATACCGCGTCGCGACGAAATCCGGCACGGTGTATTGCCCGAACTTCCGCAGATACGGAGCGAGCAGGAGGGCCAGGAGCACGTAGCCACCGGTCCAGCCGAGGAGGTAAACCGCGCCGTCGTACCCCATGAACGAGATGAGGCCGGCCATCGAAATAAACGACGCCGCGCTCATCCAGTCGGCCGCCGTCGCCGCGCCGTTTGCAATGGCCGACACGCCCTTGCCGGCGACATAAAACCCTTCCGTGTTCGCCACCCGGCTCCGGTACCCGATGTACAAGTACATCGAAAACGAAAGCCCGACGGTGATCCACGTCCAGTCCTGGATGGTCATGAAGTTGGTTGCAGGTTAGCAGGTTGCAGGTTGGCAGGTTTGTCCTGAGGGACGGCGACTACAGCCGGCGGACTCGAAGGATCTTCAGGTTTAATACTGTGGATAATTTTCGCACATCTGGGCCAATCCTGGTGATCAGGCCCCTCCTCTCACCGAGGAGGGGCCTGGTAGTCAGGCACGTTCCCGATACGAAAACTGTCCGAAGTATTAAGGTTGCAAGTTGGCGGGTTAGCACGTTGCAGGTTAGCAGGTTGTGATACCTCAAGAACCTGCAACCTGTAACCTGCCAACCTGCAACCTATTCAGCCACCCCCGCCTCCTCATCGGCTTTGCCGCTGAGGTAGGCGTAGGCAAAAATGAGGACTATGAATACCAGGATGGACCCTTGCTGGGCCATCCAGAAGCCAAAGGGGATGCCGATGATCGACACCGTATTGAGTTCTTCGACGAACAGGATGCTCATCCCAAAGCCCACAAAGGCCCAGATGAACAGCAGTACGACGGTCCGCCGGAGCTGCCGGCGCCAGTAGGTTTGTCTGGTCATTTCGATGGTCAATGATCAATGGTCGATAGTCGATGGCTGATGATCGACAACTGACTATCGATCATTGACCATAAACCTCGACCATCATCGATTCCTTCTTTCCTCCACCAGCGACTCCACGACCGCCGGATCCGCGAGGGTGCTGGTGTCGCCGAGTTGGTCGTGTTCGTTGGCGGCGATCTTGCGGAGGATGCGGCGCATGATTTTGCCGGAGCGGGTTTTGGGGAGTGCCGGCGTGAACTGGATGAAGTCCGGCTTCGCGATGGGGCCAATTTCCGTGCGGACGTGGTTCACCAGCTCCGCCATCAGCGCGTCGGTGGGTTCGACGCCGGCATTCAGTGTCACGTAGCAATAGATCCCCTGCCCTTTGATGTCGTGCGGGAAGCCCACCACGGCGGCCTCGGCGACGGCGTGGTGGGCGACGAGGGCGCTCTCGACTTCGGCGGTACCCAGACGGTGACCGGAGACGTTCAACACATCATCCACGCGGCCGGTGATCCAGTAGTAGCCGTCGGCGTCGCGCCGGCAGCCATCTCCCGTAAAATATTTCCCCTCAAAGGTCGAGAAATAGGTGTCCACAAAGCGCTGGTGGTTTTTAAACACCGTACGCATCTGCCCGGGCCACGAGTCCTTGATGGCCAGCACCCCCTGCGCCTCCCCTTCCAGCACCCGCCCCTCGGCGTCAAGCACTTCGGGCTGGATGCCAAAAAACGGCAGCGTGGCCGAGCCAGGCTTCTGCGGGATGGCGCCGGGGAGCGGGGTGATGAGGATACCGCCCGTCTCCGTCTGCCACCACGTATCCACCACCGGGCACCGTCCGTCGCCGACGACATCGTGGTACCACTTCCAGGCCTCCGGGTTGATGGGCTCGCCGACCGAGCCGAGGAGGCGGAGCGAGGCGCGACTGGCTTTACGGACATACTCCTCCCCGAGCCGCATCAGCGCCCGGATGGCCGTCGGGGCCGTGTAGAAGATGGAAACCTTGTGGCGGTCGATGACCTGCCAGAATCGGGAGGCATCCGGGTACGTGGGCACGCCTTCAAAAAAGACCTCCGTGGCGCCGTTGGCGAGCGGGCCGTAGACGATGTAGGAGTGGCCCGTGACCCAGCCGACGTCCGCCGTGCACCAGAAGACGTCGCCCTCTCGGTAGTCGAACACAACCTGGTGGGTGATCGAGGCAAAGACGAGGTAGCCGCCCGTGGTATGGAGTACCCCCTTGGGTTTGCCGGTCGAGCCCGAGGTATACAGGATAAACAACGGATCCTCGGCGTCCATCCACTCGGGGGGGCATTCTGCCGGCAGGCCGGCCGTTTCCTCATGCACCCAGACATCCCGCCCCGGCGTCCAGTCCACCTTGCCGCCGGTGTGATTCACGACAAACATCCGGCGTACATCCGGGCACGCCTTCAGCGCCTCGTCGGCGTTTTTCTTGAGCGCCACCGGCTTCCCGCCGCGCAGCCCCTCGTCGGCCGTGATCACCACGGTCGAGTCCCCATCCTGGATCCTGTCGATGAGCGACTGAGGCGAAAACCCGCCAAATACGACCGAGTGTACCGCCCCGATGCGCGCGCAGGCGAGCATGGCGACGGCGGCCTCGGGGATCATGGGGAGGTAGATGGTGACGCAATCGCCCTTCTTCACGCCGTGTTTTTTCAGCATGTTGGCGAAGCGGCAGACGCGTTCGTAGAGCTGGCGATAGGTGATGTGTTGCGGCGCTTTATTGGGATCGTCCGCCTCGAAGATGAGGGCTGTTTGATCGCCCCGTTTCGCCAGATGGCGGTCGAGGCAGTTGTAGGACGCATTCAACTTCCCGCCCTCGTACCAGCGGATGTGCACATCGCGCCGGGCGTAGGAGACGTCCTTCACCTTCGTAAACGGCTCAAACCAGTCGATCCGCGCCGCCTGTTCGCGCCAGAAGCCTTCGTTATCCTCGATCGAGCGTTTGTAGATCGCCCGGTAGTCGTCCATGGAAGGGATGATGGCGCCGGCTTTAAACGCGTCGGAAGCCTCGTAGAGGTCCGACCGGCCGGAGTAGGCGGCGGTGAGGGAATCTGCCATGATGCGGGTACGGACACGATGTATCGTGTCCGTACGATACGTCGTGCCCGAATGGTCTGTCGGAAATTCGAAAGCGGTCCGCGCAGAATACAGCAGGCAGCCGGCTTTTTCCAGCTTTATTTTTCGGTCTGCGTTATCGCCCATGCACGCTTGTCACCCCTTCGGTCGTCTTCCCCGCGAACGCGGGGATCCATGCAAGACCCAAAGCCCGCGAGGATCCCAAAAATGGCGGATACATCACGCCGGGTTACGGCCGCTGGGGCGGCCTAACCCGGCCTACGTCCAACCGTCATCCCCAACATGATTGGGGATCCATGCCCGGCCGGTTGGTGGCGGGGTTTCCCGTTTTCGGGGAGCCTGCCCACGACATGATCGGGGGAATGACGAGGCCTGGGCGGGTTGGGCAAAAATGAAATCTGCCGGCCGGCGACGGACTCGTGCGGAGCCGGCAACCGGGATGCGTACCTTACGTTCAAACCCGGACATCATCCTAAAAACAGGGCCCGACGATGACACGTACCATCCAACAACTCGTCGAGCTCCTGGAGCGGCTGCCGGCCGCCGAGCAGGAGAAGTATGGCGCTCGCTGGCTGGGTGAGCTGCTTGAGGGGCAAGGAGATGGAGGAAATGCTTACGATGTGGGCAACCAGGAGTTGGTATCATTCGATGTGATAGCGCATCTACTCGGTGTATTTGAAGGAGGCCCTCCTGATCTTTCGACCAATCCATCATTCATGGAAGACTTCGGCACGAAGAAGCAGGGGAATAAACAGTGATTGTGATCGATACAGGCCCTTTGGTCGCATCGTTGCGTCGTGCCGACCAGTATCATGGCTGGTCCGTCAAGCAATTTAAGATGCTACCACTTCCTTTTCTCACCTGCGACGCTGTGTTGACGTAGGCTGCCCATCTGCTAATGCGAGCCGGAAATACACCAAGCGCTTTATTCCGATTAATTCGCTTCGGCGCACTGATTGTTGAAGGAATTATGGGTAAAGAAGCCGATTCAATCGAATTTTTACTGGAACGTTATGCGAATGTACCAATGGATCTGGCAGATGCCTGTCTTGTCCGTCTTTGCGAACTCCACCCATCAAGTAGCATCCTCACGCTCGATTCGGATTTTTCGATCTATCGAAAAAACCGAACTGAATCGATTCCAATAATTTTACCTGATTGAGCACCCAATTCACTATAGTCGCTCGCCCTTTCGGACGGTCACCCGGTTCTGAGTTTGAACCCTAATAGTATTCCATCCCATGCCTCTCCGCACCGTCACCGCCACACGCTACGTCACCCCGCTCCGCGAGGGGGGATCGTTGCCGGCTGTCGTGGAGGCAGACGATGCCGGGACCTATGTCCTCAAATTCCGGGGCGCCGGCCAGGGGCCGAAGGTCCTCATCGCCGAGGTCATCGCCGGCGAACTAGCCCGCGCCCTAGGGCTCCCGATGCCGGAGCTTGTGCTCGTCGAACTCGACCCCGAAATGGCCCGCACCGAGCCCGACTCGGAGATCCAGGCCCTCATCCGCGCCAGCGCCGGAATCAACCTGGCGGTCGACTACCTGCCGGGCTCGATCACGTTCGACCCGGTGGTCGACCGGCCCAACCCGGACCTCGCGGCCCGCATCGTCTGGTTCGATGCCTTCCTGACCAATGTCGACCGCACCGCCCGCAACCCGAACCTGCTCATGTGGCATCGGAAGCTGTGGCTCATCGACCACGGCGCCTGCCTGTATTTCCACCACGCGTGGGACGACTTCCTGACGCGCAGCCGCGACCGCTTCGCGGCCATCAAACACCACGTCCTCCTCCCCTTCGCCGCCCCAGTCGATGCCGTGGCGGATGCCCTGCGCGCCCGCCTCACGCCGGCGCTGCTGGAGCAGGTAGTCGCCCTCGTGCCAGACGCCTGGCTGCTCCACGACGCCCCGTTCGACAGCCCGGCCACCCACCGCGCCGCATACGTCGCCTACCTGACGCGCCGGCTGGATCCCCCGTACGACTTCCAGGAAGAGGTGGCCCATGCCCGATCGCTGCTTGTATGACTACGCCGTGATCCGCGTCGTCCCAAAAGTCGAACGCGGGGAATTCGTCAACGCCGGCGTCATCCTCTCCTGCCCGTCAAACGGCTTCCTCGAAGCACGTATCGAACTCGACGAGCCCCGCCTCCTTGCCCTGGACCCCACGGCCGACCTGGAGACCATCCGCACCCACCTCGCCGTCTTTCCCATGATCTGCGCCGGCGGCCCCAATGCCGGCCCCATCGGGCAACTCTCCAAACGCGAACGCTTCCACTGGCTCGTGGCGCCCCGAAGCACCATCATCCAACCCTCCCCCTCCCACACCGGGATGTGCGACGACCCGGAGGCGGCGCTGGAGCGGTTGATGGCGATGATGGTTAGGATTAGCGAATAATGCGAATCAGGAGTTGAAACACGGCGCATACTGGCTTCCGCCGCACGCTCCAGGGTCGTCTTCCCCAACTTGATTGGGGATCCATGGAAGCATGAAAA
>JAWXAX010000005.1 GCA_034439735.1 Rhodothermales bacterium
CGTCACCGCTACGCGCCGACGGGATTTGCCCCTCCTCGGATCGAGGAGGGGCCTGATCGTCAGGAACGGTCGAGCTACAAAAAGTGTCCGAAGTATTAAGGTTACATGTTTGCTTGAAATGTAAGCATTGCGACAAACCTGCCAACCTGCGACTTGCCAACCTGTAACCTGCCAACCATCCATGAACCCCGCACTTGCCTATTTCGACGCCGCGCAGGCGATCATTTCCCGTATCCGTGACACCCAGATGCCGGCGCTGGAGCGGGCGGCCGACATCTGCGCGCACAGCATCGGCAACGACGGCCTGGTCCACCTCTTCGGTTCGGGTCATTCGCGCATCCCCATCGAGGAGATGTTTCCGCGCCACGGCAGCTTTCCGGGGTTCCACCCGATGGTCGAGCTCTCGCTCACGTTCCATAACCCCGTCGTCGGCTCCAACGGGCAGCGGCAGGCCATGTACCTCGAGCATGTGGAAGGCTTTGGGAAAGTCATTCTGCGCAACTTCGTGCTTGAGGCGCCGGACAGCATGATCGTCTTCTCGAACAGCGGCGTAAACGAAGTGGTGGTCGAAGTGGCCATCGAAGCCCGCAAAAAGGGCTTGCCCGTCATCAGCGTCGTGTCGATGGAGCACTGCCTCGGTGCGAAGCCGCTGCATAGCTCGGGCAAGCGCCTTCCCGATGTTTCGGACGTGACGATCGACAACGGCACGCCGGGTGGCGACGCGATGGTGAAGATCGATGGACTGGAGGACCCGGTCGGCCCGGGTTCGACCATCGGCGGGGCGGCCGTGGTGAATGCGCTGAAGTGTTTGATCGCCGAGCGGCTCACGCGGATGGGCAAGCCCCCGATTGTGCTCTCCAGCAGCTGGTTCATCGGCTCGGAGGAGTCGAAGAAGCGGTTCGACGTGTGTTACGACGACTACCGCCGGCGCATGGTACGCGCCCTCGGCGGCGTAAACGGGCGCTGATCATGACGCCGATCCTGGGGGACAAAATCACCTTCGTCACCGGCGTCGCCAGCGGCATCGGGCAGGCGGCGGCCCGGGTGTTCGCCGAGGCCGGCGCCACGGTGGTGGGCGTCGACCTGGACATCCAGCAGGGCCAGGCGACGATCGATGCGATCCGAGCCGGCGGCGCCGACGCCGCGTTTTTCCCGGCCGACGTCACCCAGGCGAGTCATGTCGACGATGCCGTCCGCCAGGCCGTCGCTCGGTTCGGCCGGATCGACGCGGCGTTTAACGTCGTCGGCGCCAGCGGACGCCGGCATGGCGACGGGCCTGTGCACGCTTGCACGGAAGCCGGCTGGGACTGGACGATGGATGTCAACCTCAAGAGTATGTACCTGTGCTGCAAATACCTGGTTGCCCAGATGCTGGCGCAGGGTCGGGGCTCGATCGTCAACCTCGCGTCCGTCCTCGGGATGGTGGGGGGTGATGAGGATTTTGGCACCCACGCCTACGCGGCCAGCAAAGGCGCCGTCATCAGCCTCACGCGGTCGATCGCCAGCTACTACGCCCCGAACGGCATCCGCGCGAACGTCCTCTGCCCGGGCCTGATCGCGACGGCGATGAGCCGGCGCGCCCAGGAAAACGACCACATCAAAACCCGCCTCAAAACCCTGCAACCCCTCACCGGCGACTTCGGCAGCGCCGAGGACGTGGCCCGCGCTGCCCTCTACCTCGCCTCCGACCAGGCCGCCTTCGTTACCGGCGCCGTCCTGACGGTGGATGGAGGATGGACAGTAAGGTAAAAGTGAAAAGTGAAAAGTGAAAATTAAAGTGCAATCTGAAAAGCGAAAAGTGCAAATTAGGTATCCTTCTCTTCACATTTTGCACGTTGCACGTTGCACTTTACACTTTACACTTTACACTTTACACTTTACACTTTGCAATCTCCCTAACGTATCCAATGCCTCACGTTTTTTCGCGCTCTCTTCCCAACACATTCACCACCGACGTTCTCGTCGTCGGGAGCGGTTCGGCCGGCGCTACGGCGGCGATCACGGCGGCCGGCGAGGGGGTTCGGGTCGCGTTGGTGGAGCGGTACGGGTTCATGGGGGGGATCAGCACGCAGGTGCTCGACACCTTCTACGGCTTTTACACGCCCGGCGAACCGCGTCAGAAGGTGGTCGGCGGGGTGCCGGACCGGGTGGTGGACGCCCTGATGGGCCATGGCGCGGCGCTCATCCGCCCCAACACGTACGGCGCCGGCGACGGCATCACGTACGATCCGGACATCCTCAAGATCGTCTGGGAAACGCTGGCGCGTCAGGCCGGCGTTCGCCTCCTCTACCATACCTTCGTGCTGGACGCGCTCGTCGAGGACGGCCGGGTGTGCGGCGTCGTCGCGGCGAATAAGTCGGGCCTGCTGGCGCTGCGGGCGCGGGTCGTGATCGACGCCTCGGGCGACGCCGACGTGGCCGCGGCCGCCGGGGCACCCTTCGAGGGCCCGGCGGATGGCCCCGTGCAGTCGCTCACGACGACGTTCAAGATGGTCAATGTGGATATGGAGCGCGCCCTGAAAGTGACCAAAAAGGACCTCCATGCGCTCATGGCGGAAGCCATTGCGAGCGGCCGTTACGACCTCCCCCGGAAGGAAGGCAGCATCCACATCACCCCGGTGGATGGGATGATGGCCACGAACATGACGCGAGTGGGCGACGTGGACGCCACGGACGCCGAGCAGCTCACCCACGCGGAGATCGAGGGCCGGCGCCAGGCACTGGCCTACGCCTCGTTCCTGCGCGACCGCGTGCCTGGCTACGAGCATGCCGCGATGACGGGGCTGAGCCACCAGATTGGCGTCCGCGAGAGCCGGCGCATCCATGGCGAGTACCGCCTCAGCCGCGCGGATGTGCTGGCGGCACGGGATTTCGACGACG
>JAWXAX010000006.1 GCA_034439735.1 Rhodothermales bacterium
GGCCAGCAGCGGCATCGTCCCGGTCGTATTTATGGTGGTGATCGGCACCGTGGCCATCTATGGGCTGACGGCCACGCCGCTGGCCCGGTTACTGAAACTGGCACACCCGAATCCGCAGGGCGCCCTGTTCATCGGGGCGCAATCGTGGGTGCGGCGTCTCGCCAAGGTGCTTCAGGAGCAGGGATTCAAAGTATTGTTGATCGACTCCGACCCGCGTAACGTAGCGCACGCGCAACAGGCCGGCCTGGACGCTCGCATGGCCCACGTATTGTCGAAAGATGTGATTGATGAGCTGGAGCTGAGCGAGATGGGGCGGATGCTGGTGATGACGCCCAACGAGGAGATCAACGCCCTGGCGACGCTCAACTTCCACGAGTACTTCGACAGCGCCGAGGTGTACCAGCTTCCCGTGCGTCCGCGGGACGATTTGAGGCAGGCCACCGAACACACCGAGCACATCCGCGGCCGGCAACTTTTTGGCGACCACGTCACGTTCGCGTCCCTCAATACCCGGTTCATCAGCGGCGCAGCCATCAAGACCGGGATGTTATCCGAGGCATTTACCTACGACGACTTTATCATGCGGTATGGGAAAAACGCCATTCCGCTGTTTGTCATGCGGCCATCGGGTGTGTTGGCCGTGTTTACGACGGATAACGAGGTGAAGCCGCAGCCGGGCGATACGTTGATCGCCCTGATCAACCGGGCGGACCGCGTGGCCGGCGAGTCGGACGGCATGATGGCCCTCACCGAGCCGTCTCCTACGGTTGACGCATAAGCGCGATGGCCTCCGAAATCTCGCCTGCCGGCATCGACGCGAAAACGCGCCTCGTCACGTTGCTCGGCTACCCCCTCTCCCATTCCCTTTCGCCGATCATCCACAATGCGGCGTTTCGAGCGCAGGGCATCAACATGGTGTACCTGTGCCTCCCCGCGCCGCCGGAGGCGCTGCCGGCCGTGCTCGCCGGCTTGCGCGCGGCCCGGTTCGTGGGTTCGAACGTGACGATCCCACATAAACAGGCGGTGGTTGAGCGGGTGGATGTGTTGTCGGACCGCGCGCGGGCCGTCGGGGCGGTCAACACAATCGTGTGCCGGCCGGGTGAGGGTGAAGCCCTTCCGCGTTTATATGGGGATAATACGGACATCGCCGGCTTTCTCGCCCCGCTGGCGGCCCACGCTCACGCGGTTCGAGGCGCTTCGGTGGTCGTATTCGGCGCCGGCGGGTCGGCGCGCGCCGTCGTTTACGCCCTGTTGACCGAACTGGCGCCCTCGCGCCTCTGGATCGCCGCGCGGAATACGGATCGCGCGGAGGCGCTTGCCGCGGACTTCGCGTCCTACGACACCCGCGGCGCGCTCGGCGTCTGCGCCCTGGCCGACGCCTCGGCGCCCGTGCGCGCCAGCCGGCTGCTGGTCAACACCACCCCGCTCGGGATGCAACCCGGCATCGACGCCTCCCCCTGGCCGGCCGCCGGTGATTTTCAGGCCGGGCAGATTGCCTACGACCTCGTCTATAATCCCCGCGAAACACGGTTCTTACGCGAGGCCTCGGGGCGGAACGCCGTTGCTGTGGGCGGGCTGGAGATGCTCATCGAACAGGCCGCCGCGTCCTATGTGCAGTGGACCGGTATGGACATGCCGCGCGCGGCCGTACGACAGGCGCTCACCGCTTAACCCAGTCGCCCGCGTGTCCGATACATAGAAGACACGATTCGCCCGATTGTCCGACCATTCTGAATGAACCAGCCCGGCCGAGGGAAAAATACGTCGCTTGCCCATCTCAACCTTCGCTATCCGGCGTTACCCCAGACGTTTCTGCGGATCATGGAGCTGATGGAGCAGGACGCCAGCAGCGATGCCGGGGCGGTGAGCGACGCCATTGTGCACGACCCCGGCGCCGTGGGGCGGATTCTGCGCCTGGCCAACTCGGGGCGCCAGCGGCCGGAGGATGAGATTCGCACGGTGCATAAAGCCGTCGAGGTGCTCGGTCCTGAAACCGTGGCCGGCGTCATCCTCAGCATGAATATGTCCGAGATACGCTCTACGCTGGACATCACGACGACGTTGCCCTTCCTCAATTTCGTCCGCCATAGCGTGGCGACAGCCTTTCTCGCCCGGTATCTTTATTTAATGAACCCCGAGGCGCCGCGCGACGCCGCCGCTCGGCTGGAGCGGGCCAACGAGGCGTTTACGGCCGGCCTCATGCACGACTTCGGCAAACTCCTCCTGCTTTACAACTTTCCGGAGGAAGCCTCGCGATTTTACGGCGCCATGGCCCATGAATTCCGGACCGACTACGCCATTCTCGAGGCGGAGCGGGTGTTGTTCGGGTTCAGCCACGTCGAGGCCGGCAGCTTCCTCGCCCGGCAGATGCACTTCCCGGCCCAGCTCACCCAGGCGATGGCGCTCCATCACACCTACGCCGACCTTGGGACGATGCCCCGCGCCCTCCGCCAGCTCGTCTATGTGGTCTCCGCCGCCAATCGTGCCGCCCATGCGATGGAAGAGGAATCGGACGACTCCGATCTCGAGCGCTGTTTTCAGGACGACATCTGGCGCCTCCTCCTCGCCGATGGCGCCCTCTCGGTGGATTCCCTTCAGGACCTTCTCGGCGAATTCGTCGAGCTGAAACCCTCGCTGGAAGAATACCTCGGCGCTTTCGCCTGATGGGCTCTGGATCGTCCGCCTTCCCCGCGCGTATCTTCTGCGATCTACACGCAGTCACGGTTAACGCATGCGGGATACACCCCCCTGGCACCCCTCCGTGCCCGAATGGTCGCCGGAGACTCTGGACGTCGATCCCATCGAGCGCTCCGAAACCATTCCCTCCAGCTGGTATGTCGATCCCGCGTTTCATGCCTGGGATCGGACCGCCGTTTTTTCGACCCACTGGCAGTACGCCGGCCACATCGGGCAGCTTCGGGAAGCGGGTGACTACCTGACGGCGGATGCCGCCGGCGCCCCGGTCGTCGTCGTCCGGGGGACCGATGGGGCGCTGCGAGCATTTTATAATGTCTGCCGCCACCGCGGTGGACCCCTGGCGCTGGACCATTGCGGCCGCTCCGCCATGCTCCAGTGTAAATACCACGGATGGACGTATCGGCTGGATGGCTCGCTGCGCGGGGTGCCGCGGTTTAATCGGGTCGATCTGTTTGATAAGAAAGACTACGGCCTGAAACCCGTACGGGTGGCCACGTGGGAAGGTCTCGTGTTTATACACGCCGGCGAACCGCTCCTCCCCCTGGGCGATCTCCTGGCCGGCATCGCCGAGCGTATCGCCCCGATGCGTCTGGAGGGCCTTCGCTTTGCACGCCGCATCCGCTACGAGGTGGCCTGCAATTGGAAGGTTTATGTCGACAACTACCTCGAGGGGTATCATCTCCCTTACGTGCACCCCGAATTATGCGATGTGCTGGATGTCGGGCGGTACGAAACCGAGACGTTTTCGTATTATTCGCTCCAGTACAGCCCGCTCAGCCCCGATTCCACCCGCTACGGCGCCGCTTCCGATTCTGCCTATTATTACTTCGTGTTTCCCAATTGCATGCTCAATATCATGCCGGGCCGGCTGCAGATGAACATCGTACTGCCGCTGGCCCCCGATCGATGTGTGGTCCTGTTCGATTATTTCTACACCGATACCGACTCCCTGGCGGCGGCCAGGAAGATAGAGGAGGATATGGCGTTCAGCGATCATGTGCAGCAGGAAGACATCGAGATCTGTGAGTGGGTGCAGCGGGGACTGGCTTCGCCGGCGTACGACCGGGGCCGGTTTTCGGTGGAATGTGAGCAGGGGGTTTACCATTTCCAGACCCAGCTGAAAACGGCCTACCGGTCGGCGGCGCGTGCCGCGGGGAACGCCCTATGACGCTCGCGGCCCCAGCACCGGTATGGGTGAAGCCGGCCATTTTTGATTCCATCGCCGGCGTCGTGGCAGGTTTCAGCACGCGCCTCGGCGGCGTGAGTGTGTCGCCTTTTGATAGCCTCAATCTCGGGTTGAGCACCAACGACACCCGCGAAGCCGTGCTCGAAAACCGGCGTCGGCTCTTTGGAGCAGTGGGATTTGAGGCCGGCCAGCTGGCTATTACCGGCCAGGTGCATGGCGCCGAAGTAGCGGTCGTGGAAACGCCGGGGCTCTATCCAGGGTTTGATGGGCTGGTGACGACGACCCCTCGTCTTTTATTATGCCTCAGCGCGGCGGATTGTGCTTCGGTGTTGTTCGCCCGGGCCGACGGCGGCATGGTGGGGGCGTGCCACGCCGGCTGGCGCGGGGCGGCGGGGGGTATTGTCGCCCGCA
>JAWXAX010000007.1 GCA_034439735.1 Rhodothermales bacterium
AAAGAAACCCTCCTCCGACGCGTCACGCTCGACCTCACGGGCCTCCCCCCTACCCTCGAGCAACTGGACGCCTTCCTCGCCGACGACGCCCCGGACGCCTACGACCGCGTCGTCGACCGCCTCCTTGCCTCGCCGGCCTACGGCGAACGCTGGGCCTGGGACTGGCTGGATGCCGGCCGCTACGCGGATACCAACGGCTTCCAGGGAGATCCCACCCGCACCATGTGGCCCTGGCGGGACTGGGTCGTCCGATCCATCAATGAAAATACGCCCTACGACCGCTTCACGGTCGACCAGCTTGCCGGCGACCTCCAGCCCGACGCCGGCGTCGAACAGGTGCTCGCCACGGCCTTCAACCGCAATCACATGTACAACGGCGAGGGCGGCCGCATCCCGGAAGAAACCCGCGTCGAAAATGTGTTCGACAGGGTGGAGACGCTCGGCACCGTCTGGCTTGGCCTGACGGTCAACTGCGCCCGCTGCCACGACCACAAGTTCGACCCCCTCACCCAGAAGGAATATTACCAGTTCTTCGATTATTTCAACCAGACCTCCGAGGAGGGCGGCCTGGCCCACGGCAAGGTGGAGCCGGTGCTCGACCTGAGCAAACCACAAGACCTCGTCCAGCTCGATGAACTACAGGCGACGGTCGACGCCGTCGCCCTGGAAGTCAGGCTTCTCGAAGATAACCTCTTCCCCCGCCCCGCCGGCAAACCCGCCGCAGAATCCCCCAACGCCCGCGGCCTCATCGGCGAAAATGTCGACGCCCTCAAGCAGGCCCCCGAACGACGCAGCAGCTACTACCTCCGGCTCCTCGAAGAGGCGTTCCAGGACACCGAGCCGGCGTATGCCGGGCTACTCAATACCCTCCGTCGCGCCGTCGTCGACCGCGACCGGCAGAATGCGCTCAACGTGCGGGTGATGGTGATGGACGAGCGCCCCGAGCCGCGTACGTCGACCATCCTGGAGCGCGGCGTGTACAACAAGCCGGCCGAGGCCGTCTCCCGGGATGTGCCGGCCTTCCTGCCCACCCTCGCCAACGAGCAAGACAACAACCGCCTCGCCCTCGCCGAATGGGTCGTCCGCCCCGACAACCCCCTCACGGCCCGCGTCACCGTCAACCGCTACTGGCAGGCGTTTTTTGGGGTCGGACTGGTAAAATCCGCCGAGGATTTCGGGGTGCAGGGCGAGCAGCCGTCGCATCCCGAGTTGCTGGATTGGCTGGCGGTGGACTTCGTCGAATCCGGCTGGGACGTCAAGGCCCTCCACCGCCAGATCGTCCTCAGCGACGCCTACCGCCGCGCCTCCCCCGCCACGGCCGAGGCCCGCGAGCGCGACCCGGAAAACCGCCTCCTCGCCCGCGGCCCCCGCTACCGGCTACCGTCGTGGATGCTCCGCGACCAGGCCCTGGCCCTCGCCGGCCTGCTGGTGGATTCCCTCGGCGGCCCGCCCGTCTTCCCCTATCAGCCCGAAGGCATCTGGGAGGAGGCCACCTTCGGTCAGACGCGCTACACGCAGGACCAGGGCGACGCCCTCTACCGGCGGACGCTCTACATCTTCTGGCGCCGCATCGTCGGCCCAACGACGCTGTTTGATACGGCGTCGAGGCAAACCTGCACCGTCAACGTCTCCCGAACCAACACCCCCCTCCACGCCCTCGTCACCCTGAACGACATCACCTACATCGAGGCGGCCCGCCTCATGGCGGAGCGGGTGATGGGGATGGCGGATACGGACGAGAAGCGAATCGATACCGCCTTCCGCCTGGCCACGGCCCGCACCCCGACGGAGGCCGAGCGCCAGGTGCTCGCCGCCCGGCTGGCAACCCTCCGCGCCCAGTTCACCGCCGACCCCGACGCCGCCACCCGCCTCCTCGCCGTCGGCGAAAAACTCCGTAACGAGGCGCTGGACCCCGTCGAGACCGCCAGCTTCGCCGGCCTTTGTAGCCTCATCCTGAACCTGGACGAAACCCTGACGAAGCAATGAACCCCATCCGTGAGATGCACGCGGCGATCACCCGTCGCCAGTTCTTTGGACGGTTCTCCGCCGGCATCGGCGCCGCGGCGCTGGGCTCGTTGATGGCCGGAACCACCTCCGGCCCGGCCGCCGGCCTCATCCTGTCCGATCTCCCGCACTTCGCCCCCCGCGCGAAACGCGTCATCTACCTGTTCCAGAACGGGGCGCCATCCCATGTGGATCTGTTCGACTACAAGCCGGCGCTTAAACAATGGCATGGCACCCAGATCCCCGACTCCCTCACCGACGGCAAACGCTTCAGCACCATGACCGGGGGGCAGACCGATCGGCCCGTCCTCTCCCCCATCACGAACTTCGCGCAACACGGCCAGAGCGGCGCCTGGGTGTCGGATTATCTCCCTAAAATCGCCGAGATCTCGGACGACCTCTGTTTCGTGCGGTCGATGTACACCGAGGCCGTCAACCACGCGCCGGCCATCACCTTCCTCCTCACCGGCGCCGAAATTGCCGGCCGGCCCAGCATGGGGTCGTGGCTCTCCTACGGCCTCGGCAGCGACTCCCAGGATCTCCCCGCGTTTGTGGTCATGACCTCGCGCGATAAGGAGGCCACGTGCGGACAGATTTTTTACGACTACTACTGGGGCAGCGGCTTCCTTCCGTCGCGATTCCAGGGCGTCAAGTTCCGCGGCAGCGGCGACCCCGTCCTCTACCTGTCGAACCCGGATGGGATGAGCAAGGACATGCGCCGAGGCATCCTGGACGACCTCGCGCAGCTCAACCAGATAAACCTCGACGCCTACGGCGACCCCGAAATCGCTACCCGCATCGCCCAGTACGAAATGGCCTACCGGATGCAGGCCAGCGTGCCAGAGCTCACCGACTTCTCGGACGAGCCGGCGCACATCCTGGAGATGTACGGGCCTGATGTCCATCGCCAGGGTAGTTACGCCTATAACTGCCTCATGGCCCGCCGGCTCGCCGAACGCGGCGTGCGGTTCGTACAGGTCATGCACGCCGGCTGGGACCAGCACCGCAACCTCAACCAACAGCTCAAAATCCAGTGCCAGGATACCGACGCCCCCAGCGCGGCCCTCATCAAAGACCTCAAACAGCGCGGCCTGCTCGACGACACGCTCGTCATCTGGGGCGGTGAGTTCGGGCGGACGCCGTTCCTCCAGGGCAAAATCGAGGATTATGACGTCTGGGGGCGCGACCATCACCCGTACGCCTTCACGGTGTTCATGGCCGGCGGCGGCGTCCGCCCCGGCTACAGCCACGGCGCCACCGACGAATTCGGGTTTAACGCCACCGTGGACCCCGTCCATGTGCACGACCTCCAGGCCACCGTCCTCCACCTCCTCGGCATCGACCACGAACGCCTCACCTTCCGCCACCAGGGCCGGCGCTACCGCCTGACGGACGTCCACGGCAAGGTCGTTCAGCCGTTGTTGGGGTGAGTCGCAATCCGCAGCGCCCCCACCTCCTCCGCCGGAAAGGTCAGCCCGTAGGCGACCGATAGGCGGTGGTAGAGTTCGGGCGCGAGGCGCGGGGCGACGAGATCGGCCGGTGGGGCGAGGGTGAACAGGCGAAACGCGCCCACACCCGCGAACGCCTGCCAGCGCGCGCTCACTTCCCGCACCGCCTGTTGATAGACCGGCTGGGTGCATCCGCCGCCGCACATAAAGATCGGCAGCCCCTCCGCCCAGCTCCGCTGATGCGCCGCCTTCTGTTTCCAGAGCGCCGACAGCTGGGCCTGCAGCGCCTGCCGGCACCGCTCGGCCATCGCGGCATCGGGGCCTTCCGGGGTTGTGACGAGCGTGCGGAGCTGGCCGGATAGGTAGGGTCGCAGCGTGCGCGGCACGGGCTGCGCCGGGTCCTCCATCTTTCGCATCGCCATCGTCAGCCGCGCGAAGGTCTCTCCCTCGAGCGGCTTACCTTCCAGGGCGGAGAGCAAAAACTGGATACGGTTCCGGTGCAGGTTCTGGACGCCGGCGTGGCTCACGTTGGTCCCGTAGCAGGCGTAGCGGTTCGCCCCATCGCGCTCGAACAGGGCAAACCCCGCCAGGTCGACCGTCATCGCCCCGATATCCATCAAAATGCGCAGCCCCGGGCGGGCGCGATTCTCATGCGCATATCCCACCACCTGCGCCGCGATCTCCGGCAGGACATCGACCTGCTCACAATCGAGCGCCGGCAACGTACGCCCCTGCACGACATCTCGCCAGACATACATCGCCGTCTCGACCCGTAGCGGCCCTGGCTGGGTGGAAAGATGCCAGGCCGCCTGGGCTACGGTGTAGAGAGCATCCACCAGCGCCGTGTTGGTGTAGCCTTCCGAAGGCATGCCGAGGTGCAGATTCCAGCGGAGCCGGCGCGTCCGGTAGGCGCCGGCCTGCTCGTAGAGAAACCACGCGCGGGCCCGTCGGATGACGCCGGCGAGATACACCACTGCCCGAGCACTGTTCTCGGCGTCCGGCTCGTCGGCTCCAGCCAATCGAAAAAGCTCCATTTTGAGACCGCCCATGCGCTGCCCGCCCGTTCGACGCCGATCGAACGCCCGCCCACGATCGTCTAGAAACAGGAGCGAGGGCATCAGGTAGGCATCCGCCCCAAGGGCCGCATCGTCGAACCGGACCGCGTAGGCCTCCGCCTCGGCGCGCACCACGGCTTTGGTGAACGAAGTCCCCCAGTCGATACCGATGGTAACCGATAGCCGGGCGTTACTGGTCGCGCCGCCCGGGAACTGGGTGGCATGCGACGGCGCCGGCAACAACAAATCGCCGCGAATAGACATGGTAGATGTGCTCCCAGGCGTCCGGAGAGGTTGGAAAACGCCGGTGACTTCAACGGAAGAGAAAAAGGGGTAGCCGGGGAGCTAACAGGCAAACAGCCGCGAACGCCGCCATGAGAAATTGCCCGGGGTAGTACGCATCAAATCAGAGGGAGTTCGACGCACGCAGGAAGGGGGAAAAATGCCGAATCGACTGGTCCAACTGCTGCCAGATAGTACGGAGCAACCATCGTGCCCGGCGCCGGGGCCACCAAAGCAATCAGGGCATTGGTTTCCGGTAATAGCCGTCGAACCAGGTTGACCACGTCCGCCCCCCATCGAGCGACTGCTCGAAGAGCTGGCGTACGCTCCCGTCACCCAGGGGCGTCCAGGTACCGCGCAGGCCGGAGCGATTACCCTGGGGATCGATGAGTTCTCCGGACAGCTTCATGGCGCCGTGTTCTAGACCGCCGGCCAGATGGATGACGTTGCCGCCCCCGTCCATCCAGATTTGCCGCCAGCGCCCGTCCACCGGGTCGACATAGTTCATGCTCGTCCCGGTCCCCCCCTGGGAAGACGTCCAACGCTCGAGCAATAAACAGCCGCTTTCGGCCCGTTCGATTTGGTTCGAGCCGGCCCGGTTGCCGTTGGGGGCAAATACGTCCCACGACCCGATCCAGAAGTCAAACCCCCGATACAGCGGCTCGGAATGGCACTCCGGCGCAGGCGGTGTATTCTGGGCGGCAGCCGGCGAAACGACACAGCTACCGATACCAGCGCCGATCAACAGCGCGACGAACACAACGCGAAAGACCGTCAGCATCGTGATGGAAATCCTCTACTTCGGAAAGTATGAAACGGCACGGCCAACCACCGGACACGCGCGCTCCGCACAATTAGAGCATTTTTCGTTTGTGTTCCGGCGCGCCAGGGCGGAAGTTACGGACCTGCCCGATGCCATGCACTCTCTTCGTTGTACATCTCTACCCGACTATGACTACTCCGCGTTCGAGCATCAAGACTCATCTGGCGCCCGCCACCATTGGCCCCTACAGCCAGGCGATCCTTTCAGGCGACACGTTGTATTGCTCCGGACAGATTGCGATCGATCCCCAGAGCGGAAGCATGGTGACCGATTCCGTGGAGAGCGAAGCCGAACGGGTGCTTGAAAACCTCGGGGCGCTGCTAAAAGCCGCCAATATGTCGTACCGGCATGTCGTGCGATGCACGGTGTATCTGACGGATATTAACGACTACGCCCTGGTCAACGAAGTATACGCCCGCTATTTCGATGAGATGACGCCGGCGCGCGAAGCCGTGTGCGTCCATGCCCTCCCCCGCGGCGCGCGGGTTGAGATCTCCTGCATAGCGGTCCGCTAGAACCCCTCGACGTCGATCTCGACCGTCAGGGTGACAAACACCAGAAAGTCCTCATCCACATCTTTAGCCCCTACCAGCGATAGGACGCCCTGAAACGGCCCGCCCTCCACATAAGCGCCTATCGCGCGTCCGGACGGGTTCATCGTAGCCTCTTTCGCGTCGGGCGAATCGGTCAAGGTAGCGACGATGTCCGGCCCTCGCTGCGTGGATTGCAGCGCGACTTCAATGTCAGATAAGGCCTCGAGGGTTTCCTGGAACGGCGTGGTGATGCGGATGCGTGCGCTGGTGACCCGGGCGGAAACGACCTCTTCGCGGGTGTACTGATTGTCCGCCAGGACGTCATCGAGGCTCAGCGTCTCCTCGGATGTGACCTCGCGCGTAATGCCGGTGAGGGTGTTCGAGAAGCGAAAGCTCATTTCAACCGTCGCCGGCTGCAGCGTGATCACCCCCACTTCTTCGAGCACTTCACACCCACTGAGGGCCAGCACGCCGGCGAGCAAGACCACCGGCCGGGAAATTAATCGAGTAGCAATCATGCGTCAGAGGGCTAACACGCTATACACAGGAATACCGCGGGCTTCGAGGGTCGTTCGTCCTCCAAGGGCGGTGAGTTCGATCAGAAAGGAATACCCCGCCACCTGACCGCCGGCCGCCTGTACGAGATCAAGCGCCGCAAGCGCCGTCCCTCCCGTCGCGATCACATCGTCGTGAATCAACACGACATCGCCGGGTTGGCAGGCATCGGTGTGGACTTCCAACGCATCGGCGCCGTATTCGAGGGAGTAATACGCCACGTGTGTCTCGTACGGCAACTTCCCTTTTTTTCGGATGGGGATAAAGCCGGCGCCCAGTTCGCGCGCCAGAACGGCGCCGAGGACAAACCCGCGCGCCTCCATCGCCGCCACTTTGGTGATGACTCGCCCTCTATACGGCGCGGCCAGCAACTCGATCGCGGCCTCGAGCAGTGCCGGATCCGCGAGGATGGGGGTGATGTCCCGGAATTGAATGCCAGGAGACGGGAAGTCCGGTACAGTGCGCAGGGCCGCGTGTAACGCGGCTACGCTGACATCGGGGGGCATCATGATAGCGTCAGTAGATAGATGACGATCGCCCCGAGCCACGCATCCGTTTAGCGCGTTGTCGCCAGTTCGAGGCCTTTTTCGTACTCGGCCTTGTAGTCGCGAACGGCGCGGTAGATCGCGCTGGCCAGAAAGTCCTGCCCCTGTTCGCTATTCAGATAGGCCGCTTCGAAGCGATTGGTGATATAGCCCATCTCCACCAGAATCGCCGGCATGGACGCCGCCCAGAGGACGATGAAGCCGGCCTGCTTCACGCCGCGGCTCGGGCGACGCGCGCGCTCGACAAACTCCTCGTCGACCTTGGCGGCCAACTTCTCGCTCATCCGCATGTTGGCGCTCAGCGCGAGCGAGCGGAGGATGCTGTTCTGAAAGAATTCCTCGTACTGGTTTGGGTTGCTCTCCAGCTTCACCACGCTATTCTCGCGTTCGATGACATCGCGCGCTTCGTCCGTCTTGTGCATGCCCAGGAAGTAGGTCTCCGTCCCGCGAACCTGTGGCTTTTTGGCGAACGAGTTGGCGTGGATGGAGATAAATAGCTTGGCGCCGGCCTGATTCGCGATATGCCCCCTCTCGTGCAACTCCACAAATCGGTCGTCCGTTCGCGTGTAAATCACGTTGACCTTCAGCAGGTCCTCGAGGTACTGCCCGAGCTTGAGGGCGACTTTGAGATTGAGGTCTTTCTCGCGCACTCCGTTCGCGACCGCGCCGGGGTCGTGCCCACCGTGGCCGGCGTCGATGACGATTGTGTCCAGCTGCCAGCGCTCGCCCGTGATAGGCGTCGAACGCGGCTGGAGGGGCTCGGTCGGGCCGCTTGCGACTTCCGTGGCGCGGGTGGCCGGCGGCGCGGATTCCTCAGTCGCCGAACCCAATCGCGTGGCGGATTCCGGGCCGGAAGACGCATTGAGATCCGCCGCGACCACCATCTCCGGGGAGCGGCTCAGGGTGGTAAGACCCACCAGTAGATCGCTGGAGTGATTGTCCGGATACGCGGCCGCATCGACCGAAACCTGGTCTTCGATGGCGAAGCTGAAGAGCAGATGGCCGTTACGCGCCTCTACAGACACCTCGCGGATGGGTAGAAACGGGCTATCGACTTTATAATTCGGCGCCAGTTTCGCGTTGAACACCATGATCTCGAGCGAATGTCCATCGCCCATGCGCGGCTCGCTGTAGGCGCTGACGGCTTGATCGGTGTGGACGCGAATCACCAGGCCCTGGCCATCCGAACGGGAGGCAAATGAAATACGACGAACGACCGTGTCCGCACTGGCGGGTAGAACGACCAGGAACAGTGCGATCCATGCCGGCAGCCAGAGCCGAACGGGCGCCATTGAATAAAGCTTAAATTGGAGATTACGCATCGCTACGTGCAATAAAACATATCGCCTTAAAACCTGTGTGCGCACTACAAGGTGCATAAGCAAGATGCACATTTACCTTTCGTCACAGGGGGGATCGTCGCGAGAAACAAGCAGCACCTCTCGGTATCGGCCGGAAGCTCCGCAATATAAAGCGACGTGCTCCATACCGCATGCGCTTCCAGCGCAAACGACCGCGGGTTTTTGCTCGCCGCGAGGTAAGCAACGTGCCGTTCACAGCATAGCTCACAGCATAGCTCACAGCACGGCCGCTCCGCGCGAGCCACTTGCATCCGGCTGTAACTTAAAGTAAAACTTCAGGTTTCGCAATGCCGCCCCCTTTCATTTGACCAGCATCACGCTTCGCGTGGCGTTAAACGAATCCCCGGCCACGCGCACCAGATACGCACCGCTGCGCCAGGCGCCGGCCTCAAGCACGAAGCCCCGCGACTGGCCCGCCAAAAGCACCCCGTCGAATAGCTGTGCGACACGGCGTCCGAGCATATCGTACACCTCCACGCGCACCTGCTGGGTCTGCTGAACCGACAGACTGAAGTGGGCGGTCGGGTTAAAGGGGTTCGGGTAGATTGCGGACAGGTCGTAGCGCTCGGGCAACGCCGGCGTCTCGTCCTCCGTGCTCACATACGACACGGCCGAGCTCCAGCGCCCCAGGTGAGAGGACGCAAAGCCGCCGGCCACGCGAAACGCGCCACCCACATAAAGGTCTTCCCCGGACACGGCCAGCACCGCCGGCGCGCCATCGACACCGGACGTAAGGGGCTGCCAGGCGCTATTGGAATACACGGCCAGGCCGGCGGCCGCAAGCGTCGGCCCCACCGGGCGATTTACCCCCTCGAACGAGCCACCTACGTAGACGCTACCGACCTCTCCAATCGCAAGCGCGGTCACGCAGCACCCGGCCACGCCGTTGCTCTGGGCGCCGCCGAGAAACACCCACTGCGTACCATTCCAGCCGACGACATGGCCGGCCGCGAGGCTATTGGTGACGCTCGTGAAGTCGCCGCCGATGTACACCATGCCGGCGTCGTCCACGGCCAGGGCGCGGACGGTATTGTCGAGCAATGCGTCGGCCGCGAGGGCCTCCCACTCCGCGCCCGTCCACTGCGCGATATAGGCCGTATTCGCCACGCCGCCGGCGGAGGAAAAGGCGCCACCCGCGTACACGGTACCATCCGAACCGGTCGCGAGGGCCAGCACCTCGTCATCCATCCCATCCCCCAGAGCCACCCACGCGGCGCCGTCCCACACGGCGGTGTAGTTCAACACGGATTGCTCCGACCCGTCGTACCCGAACGCCCCCCCGGCCACCAGCGCACCGCTGGCGTCGAGCGCGAGCGCGTACACGGGCCCGTCAAAGCCGGTATCAAGGGCCATCCAGGTCTCTCCATCCCACGCCGCTATGTTGGAGGTAGGCAGGCTCACCCCGCCGGGCTGCCGGGCATGCTGGAAGTCGCCGGCGACATACACCGTCCCGTCGAGGTCGACCAGCAGCGCGTACACCGTCCCATCCACACCCCCGCCGACGGCCGCCCACATCTCTCCGTCCCAGTACGCGATACCCGGGGCTTTGACGAGCCCGGCATACGTAAACGCACCGCCCGCGTATAATCCTCCTACAGCGTCGTACGCCAGGGCGTTCACCGTATCATCGAGGCCGGCGCCGGCGAATGAACCCCACGTTTCTCCTTCCCAGACCCCGAATCCATTGGCCACACGGCCATCGATGAAGGAAACGTCGCCACCGACAAACAACGCCTCGTCCGGCGTCCACAGCAGCGTGCTTACCTCTTCAAATGCATCGTCGCCGGCGCCCTGAGCCAGCGCGCCCCAGGCGCCATCCCAACGGGCGACGTGGTTCACGACGAGGCTTCCCGCCTGCAGGAACAGCCCGCCGGCGTAGACACGATCCGCGTCGTCGATGGCGAGCGAGCGGACTTCACCGTTCACGCCTCCCAAAAGCACATCCCACCCCGTTGATTCCCACCGCGCAAGCCGGCCCGCCGGCACGATCGTGGCATCCGGCTGGGTTACTTGCATAAAGGCTCCGCCGACATAGATCCGATCCTGGCTGTCGATCGCCATGGCGTACACATCGCCCGTGTGCAGGGCGCCAAAGGAACTCCATGTGGAACCATTCCATCGGAACACCCCGCCGGCGAGGCTGCGGCCGGCCGCGTACAACGTCCCCTGCGAATCAAACGCCATCGCCTGGATGGACACCGAGCTGGAAGTCCCGAGCCCATCGCCCACTGGCGATAGATCGTTTCCATCCCATACGGCTACTTTTCCCAGATCGAACTCGTCGAGCCCGTCGCGCAGGAAGACCCCGCCGATGTACAACGCACCGTCGCCGTCGCCGATCAGGTCGAACACCTCGTCGTCGACCCCCGAGCCCATCGCTTCCCACCGGGCGCCGTTCCACATCGCCAGGTTGTGGGCTTCGATTGTCGTCCCATCGGACTGGGTGGCGACGGCGAAATTGCCGCCGGCATACAGCCGGCCGTCGGTATCGACATAAAGCGCGTTGACGACATCCTCGCTCCCCAGACCCAGGCCGATCCCGACGGCTCGCCAGGCGCGGCCGTCCCACCGGGCGATATTCCGGGCCGGCAACCCACCGGCGCGGCTGAACGAGCCGGCCGCATACACGCTGCCGTCCGATCCACGCGCCAGGGCATAGATGGCCCCGTCGACGCCGAACCCCTGAAATCGGTCGTCCCAGCGGGGCGCGCCACCCTGCGCGCGCACGGAATTCGGAGAACAGACTGAAAGGCAAAGGGCGAGCAACAAAAAAAGCCGGCCATACGTGCGTAAGCCCGCGAATCGTGTCGAGTTGATCATAATCACTACATCATGGATGGGTGTTAAACCGGTTGCTTCGTGCGCGGCGCCGATGAATGGACGCTAGGGAGGGGCGCGCGGAAGCAGAATCGATCCTCGAAGCGCCCGCGAACCGTATGCCACTTCGGGCAAAAAAAAGCGAGACGCCCTGGCGGGAGCGTCTCGCGTGCAAATAAACTCAGACTGAACCTCAGAGCGGCCGATCGTTGCGGTTCAACTCGATCATTCTCCGGGAGCGGCGGACCGACTCGAGCCGGTCGTTTAATCGGGCGATCGCCTCGGTGCTGTACATGAAGCTGATGTTGCCCTGAGCGTTGAAGCTGAACGACGTCGCGCCGACCACTTCGCCGCCACCACCGCCTTCTACTTCTTCGCCCCCTTCCTCATCATCTTCTTCTCCTTCACCGTTTCCGGCGGACCACCAATCCTGTGTCGCATTTGGATTCCAGGTCGAATCAGGAATGACCAGGACTTCGATAATCTGGTCGTTATAGTCCCAGTCCGACGGATACCCCTTTTCTTCGTTCAGATCCTCGAACCCGATCCGCCAGTGAAAGCCCTCGTCGTCGAGTTGGATCACGTCGGCGTAGGGATTCAGGGATACCTGCGACTCGTGGCCGCGCGCGTACTGGTCGTAGTAGTTGGGCGTCTGCGTTTTCACCGGCCCATTGGTCGGCCAGGTCCGGATGAAGAAGTTGATCTGCTGGCCTTGCTCAAAGTGCTGCTCCCACACATCGTCGACGCTCGCGATCTTGTTCGCGCCTTTCGCAAACACCTGCTGCGCTCCGTAGCCGTACGGGTGGATGTTGACGCTCGACTGATAGCCGGCCGAGGAGGATAGATAAGCAATATGTAGCTTGCCGGGCGCCGGCATCGTAAAGGCCGACGACCCCTGCAGCACGATGTGGCTGCCGTAGATGTTCACGGTCCCACTGTAATCCAACCCGATGCTGGTTTCCGCCTTGGCGATGACCAGGCCCTCCCAGTCGAGCCGGCCGCCCGACTTGACCTCGAACTCGTCGTCAAGCAATAACAGGCCGTACCCCGTGAGGTGGCCGCCGTCATTCACCGTGATATCTTGCGCGACGACAATAGCCGGGGAGTTAACGGAGCCGAATGTGACTGCTCCATCGATGTCATCCGATTGCACAAAGTCGTGTTCGAGCAGCCCTTCGGCGTAGATGTCCTGCACGGCGGCAGTAAACGCGCCGGCGTTGATGTCGCCAATTCCTCTCTTGCCGCGTACCTTGTTTTTATGGGCCAGCCCGAAAGCCGCACCAAACTGAGTGGCGACAGCGGCCATGTTGGCCTTTATCCCGTGCTGATCGGCGCCCTTCAGACCTTGCGGGTTTGTAGCAGGATCCGTATCCAAGCCGGTGATGAGCACGGTGGGTCCGTTGATACTCGGGACGACGTGGGGCGCCTCGACGATCAGCGCGGCGTCGAGCATGCTGACCTCGACGAGGGTGGTCCGGATCTGGTACGAGGCTTCGCCGGCGGTGCTGGTGATCTCGAGCACGAGGGAGTCCGTGCCGTATGAGGTGGGCACGATGTCGAACGTCCCGCCACCGAAGGCCTTGTCGTTCATCGCGAGACGCGCCGCGGCGCCGGCGAAGTCGCGCCTCGCATCCGCCATGGCCAGGTTATAGGCCGAACGGGCAATATCGCGGGCCACCACCTGCTCCCCGTATTCGCTGCTGAGCGAATTGGTGTCCGTCGAGAACGTCTGAAAATGCTGCGTTATGAGCCCGGCAGCGACCATAGCCGCCACCAGAAAGAGCGTTGCTTTTCCCATCGAGTACTACCACATCAACGATGAGACGACGAAAGGAATCGCCGTCAAAAACCAGATGGGGGGCAACTGGAACGAACCGGTCGGTGTGGGCGGGAAACACAAGAATCGCACCCGACGCATGCGCTTGTGCCGAAACACAGTTCAGCGCCGGAAAAAACAACAGATCTGCCTACACAGCCAATCGCCTTTGGCGCATCGAGGGCGCGCTTCAGGCGCATACGCGTGTGCCACGTCCCGGCCTGTGTTTGATATTGATCTCAGGCCGAGACGGTCGACGTTAAAACGCTCACTTCCGGGCGAACAGATAATACACAATGCACCCGAAGAGTGGGAAAAAGAGGATGATCAGCGCCCAGACCACCTTGTCGCCCGTCGAGCGGCTGCTGCCGGCAACCTCGATCAGCGCGATGATGTCCAGCACGATCACGATCGTCCAACAAATCCCGCTGCTCCCGAAGACGCGGACATGGTCGAACAGATTCGGCCCGCCGCAGCCGGCCAGTACTACAGCCGCGGCGCTCAGGAACAGGGCGGGAAGAAGGGCGCGTTTACCATTCATAGGTCGATCCCGTGGGTTGGTGACTGACGTTACGCGTTGCACGTTTTTCCGTTGAACGTTTGGTGTCTTGGTATGCACCGTTCAGCTGTGAAGCGTGATTCCAATACCGAACGCAAAACGTCAGTTGGTGAGACAAAGCTAGGTGGTATACGGGGGAATGGTTGCAGGTTTCAGGTTGCAGGTTGGCAGGTTTTATCTTTATGGATACCCAGGATCAAGGATGAGGCACCAACTTATAATCCCGCCAACTTGCAACCTTAATACTTCGGACACTTTTTGTAGCTGGACCGTTCCTGACGATCAGGCCCCGCCTCGCCCCGAGGAGGGGCACATCCCGTCGGCGCATAGCGGTGACGGGATGGGGAGGAGCAAATGGATGCCGGGCGGATGGGTCAAACGGCATCCCCAGTCGAGCTGCCTTTATTTTCTCAAACTCGGCCGTCAGGTCGAGTTGCAAAAAAATGATCCACGTTAATGCCGGGCAATACTCCTCCCCGTTCCGACATCGATAAATCGACGTCGGAACTCGCCCCTCCTCGAATCGAGAGCCTGCCCCGTACTTGATACGGGGAG
>JAWXAX010000008.1 GCA_034439735.1 Rhodothermales bacterium
CCAGGCCGGGGCTTAGCGCCGAGTACCATGCTCTGTCCGCCGACGCCGCATCCAGGCGTAGAGAGGGAAAGAGATGGATCCGGCCAGCCTCTACCACAGCGCTGGCGAATAGCGCCGCCTGGCGCCGGCGCGCGTCGTCCGGCAAACTCGGATGATCGGCGCGGCCGAGGGAACCGCTGGCGCCGGCCGTCCAATCCAGCGATCCGATCCGTCCCAGGCGCTCCAGCTGGAGCATCGTAGTCCCCACCCGGCCGGCGTCGTCCACCCGCAGTCGAGGGTTTACGTAGCGGAGCCGGCTCTGCTGGATGCCGGCGCGGACACGCCAGGCGCCGCGCACATCCACCTGCTCGTGGCCCATCCAGAGGCGCAGCTGACGGTCCCCCTGCCGCTCGCCGACCGGCGCGGCCGTGGCGGGGCCGGGCAGTCCCCGCTCGGCTTCCGTCGCCAGCACCGAGAGCGACGTGCGCGCCTCGCCCGAACGACGCGCCACCTGACCATAAAGCGAACCCTGCCGCCGGTCGGCACCGATGCGCGTCGCTTCGCGGGCTGGGAAAAGGGATGGATTCCAGAACGGGTAATCGCCCTCCTCCGTGAGGTACTCGCCGGCGACGCGAGCCGTCCAGTTTTCGCGAGCCGTCGCGACCGACCCGCCCGCCCGGCGCTCGCCAAACGGCCCGGCGCCGGCTTCCACGGACACCTCCAGCGGTTCGGTGGGCGCCGCGGTTTGCAGGTGGATCGTGCCGGCCATCGCATCGCTGCCGTACAACGAGGAGGCCGCGCCATGCAGAACCTCGACATGATCGACAAAAAAGAGGGGGACGAGGGAGAGATCCACCTGCCCGAGCTGCGGATCGGACAGCGGCAGGCCGTCGAGCAGGAGGAGCGACTGCGCGGCCGTACCTCCGCGCTGCGTCATCGACGCAAGCCCCGATCCATAGCGACGGATAAACGAGCCGGCGCGGCGGTCCAGGACGTCTGCCAGGGAGTGGGAAGCCGCCAGCGCGTCACTATCCAGCACCTGCACGCGAACAGGAGCGCGGTCGAGCGCGACCGGCCGGCGCGCCGCCGTCACCGTGATCTCCGGGAGAGCGACGACGGAATCACCCGGGGCCGACTGGGAACGAGCCGGGAGGATTGTACAAAGATGGATCCCCGCGACCGGCAAAAGAACCGAAAGGCGTCTGTAAAACATAAAAACCCGAACCTCAATGATCTGAAGCTCGGGCTACGACTCACCGGATGCGACACGCGCAAACGCCCGGGCCGCGAGGCGTACGGCTGATACACCAGCAAGACCTCGCGCCGGAAAACGGTGGGGAGTGCACGAACCTCATAGCCCGGAGGTCGATGGCGGTAAACGCAGAGGCAGGTCTCCTGGCTCGTTGCCAGTGGCGAGGACTCGGCCGGCGGCCTTCCCGTGCAATCAGCACAGTGGCGGCGACGTCGTCGTCCTCGGCACCGAGGGCAACCAACAGTTGCGGGTACAGCTCCGGATTCTTCGCGAGCGAATGACCGGATTCCCTTTTGATCCGAAAATGCGGAACCTCTGCGAGATGAAAAAGAACATGGCATCAAGGTACAGCCGGCGGCCCGGGTGCGCAACGCCGGCGCTTATTTTCACGATTCCCGGCGGAACGCGTATCTTGCCCCCGAAACCCATCGTCGCGCATGAAATATCCCGCCCTCATCTCTTTTCTCCTGCTGCTGGCCTCCTGCACGCCACCTGACCCGATGAGCGGATTCGATGAAGTCCTGGATGCCCTGGTGGGCTCCTATCCGGAAGCGGTCGTGGCGGTCGCCGTGCGCGACCCTGAAAACGGGGTTTCGTGGGATCGTAACCCGGACCGGTCGTTCCATGCGGCCAGCACCATGAAGGTGCCCGTGATGATCGAGGTCTATCGCCAGGCCGAGCTGGGCCGGCTTTCGCTGGATCACCAGTTGCCCGTCGTCAACAGCTTCCGGTCCATCGTCGATGAATCCAACTTCAAGATCGAAGACGACTCCGACGACGCCATGTACCGACGCCTCGGTGAGTTCATGAGCGTGCGCGATCTCGTCTTCCAGATGATCACCGTCTCATCCAACCTCGCGACGAATCTGCTGATAGACACCGTCACGCCAGACTCCGTCCAGGGTACCATGCAGCGCCTCGGGACGCGCCACATGCAGGTCCTCCGGGGCGTGGAGGACATCAAGGCGTTCCAGCGGGGCATGAGTAATACAACCACCGCCGCCGACCTCGCGCTGGTCATGCAACGGTTGATGGAGGGCGCCGCCGTCTCCCCCGCGAGCGATGAGGCCATGCGGGAGGTGCTCCTCGCCCAGCAGTTCGGGGAGATGATCCCCGCCGGCGTGCCGTTCGACGCGGAGATCGCCCACAAAACCGGCCAGATCACCGCCATCCACCACGACGCCGCCATCGTGTATCCGCCCCTTCAGAATCCCTTCGTGCTCGTCATCCTCATCGAAGGCCTGACCGACAGCCAGCAGTCCGCCGCGCTCGGGGCGAGCATCGCGAAGGCTGTGTATGAGCGGGTGCGGCCGGGAGTGTGAGGGGTATCCCGCGGAGAGGGGGAGACACGGAGGGTTGTCGTCTCTCGGGCTCGATTCGTGCAGCTTTGCTTGTCCAATGGGATTGGAGAGGAGGTGGCCCGCGGAGAGGGGGAGACGCGGAGGGTTGTCGTCTCTCGGGCTCGGCTTGGGGTTTAGAATCTGTTGAGAATCCCTGAGATCCAGCCTATCGGAGGGCTGAGCTTACGTGTGATGTCGCGACGCTCCCCGTTCGTCGTCCCCAACTTGATTGGGGATCCATGCCAATCATTAAGCCTTGCTTGGACTACTTCGTAAGTCGCCATGCTCGTTTCCCGCTTTACCCGGTTAGTCGCTTCGCTCGTTTGGCGAGAGTCTGCCCCCGGCTTGGCGGGGGGATGACGAGAGGACTGGAAATACCACATCGTAGCAGGTTCTAATCCAGGCGCGTCAACTCGTACAGTTTGGACTGTCCTTCGCACAGAGGAGGAATGATGTAGCGCCCGGGGTCCCAGGCTTTTTCGGGGAGTGCCGCCAGGCGTTCGATGAGTTGGTGCCGGTTGACCACTTCCAGATAGGCCTTCGCCTCCGGATTACCCTGGGCCGCCTGTTCCTGGAGTTCGCGCAGGCGCTCCCCTAGCCACTCGTGTACGCCCTCGGCCTCCAGTTCGACGGCCAGGCTCGCAATGGCAAAGTACCGCTCGGGGTCTACGCGATTGCGGCGTGTGTCCATATAAATCCAGCTCCACGCCCAGAGTGCATAGCTATCCCCGGCTCGGGCCAATTCCTCGAAAAGAAGGTCGGCTTCCTCCAGGCGCTCCTCGCGCGCGAGTTTCACCGCCTGGCTGCGCCGTGCGATCGGATGGCCGGCTTCGAGCGCACGAGCAAACCAGTGTTGCGCCAACGAATCGTTGTCGCCCTGCGGCCAAAAAGAAGTGATTCTCCAGTCAGGTTTGTGTCTATAAGACAACCACAACATCGCGCCCCCATCGCCGGCCTCCGCACGTTCGTGGAGCGTCTCCTCCAACCGATCCGCCCAGGCCCGCGAAGCGGCTTCGTCTTGCCCCAGCCAGGGCATTCCGGGGTAAAAGAACTCAGGGCGGCCTACTGCCGGGAATGGGTTGCCGGCTAATAGCTCGGCCAACAGCTGCATCGAACACAGATTCCCCTGCTCGGCCGATGGCTCGGCGATCTCCTGAGCCCGGAAAAAATCCCCCTGTTTCACCTGCTCGACGGCCTGAAGAAAAAGTTCGTCCGGGGTGCCTTCGATCGCCTTGCCCGGATTTCGCGCGCAGGCGGCGAGCAGCGTGCCGGCGGCCAGCACAGCCACCGTCGCCAGCGCCCAGGAGGGGGTCTGGATGGCCTTCGCGGGCCGTTTTTTGTACTCGACGATCCGCCGAATCCGATCCACCAGCCGGCCATCCGACGCGCCCAGCGCCAGCGCCGGCCCCCGGCGCTCCTCGAGTCCGGCCAGGGCGCGGACGTAGGTCAGGTCATCACCCAACGCCCGCACCGACGCCTCGTCGCACGCGAACTCCCGCTCGATCCGCAGCCGGCGCGACACATACCAGACGGCCGGGTGATAAAACAATAGCGTCTCCAGAAGAGCCTGCAGGTAAGTCACCAGGGCGTCGTGCCGACGGATGTGCGCCAGCTCGTGCACCAGCAGCGCCTCGATGTGCGCCGGTGGGAGTCCGGCCAGAATACCCGCAGGGAGGACGATCATCGGTTTGAGCCAGCCGATCAGCGCCGGCTGGGCGAGAGCCTCTGACGTCGCCAGCCGGACCCGTCGTGTAATCCCCATCCGTTCCCTCCGCGAATCGACCGCCGCGATCCACCGCGGATCAGTGAGCGGCAGACTGCTTCGCCGCAGGCGCACGAGTCCGAAGTAGCCAAAGGTGAGACGGAGGAGGAAAACCGGGAGCGCATAGAGCCAGAGCCGAAACACGAGCACATGAATCTGCAGGGCCATGAACCGGAGGAGGTCCCACCGGGATAGGGGCGGCGCTGGCGACGCGTATGTCGGCTCGGTCGTTTGCCCGGAGGCCGGCGGCGCCGCATCCGGCGGGGATTCAAAGGCCGGCGCCATTGGTGACAGGGCCCCGTTAGTCTCGATCCTCGTGGAAGCCAGATAGGAGGACACCGCCGTCGTCGCCGGCAAGAGTACTATCAGCACCAATGCCCCAACACACAACGCATACCGAAACTCGCCCGAGGCGCCCCGAAACAAACGCAGCGCAATCGCCAGTCCGAGCGCCACCAGCGCCCCCTGCCAGAGAAAATGCAGCAACGCTGAACCTATAGCGTCGACCAGAGCAGGGGGGATTTTTGCCAGAAATGATGCCATATACCGTCACCCTTTTTCAAAAAAATGATTACACACACCCCGTACCCCCCTCCCTACCCTTCCCGCTCCAACTCCTCGATCAGTTGCCGAATCTCCGCCAGCTCCTCCGGCGTGCTGGGTTGCATGGATAACGCACGCAGCACCAGCGCCCGCGTCGACCCGTAAAACGCCCCGTCCAACAAGTCCTTCACCAGGTCGGCCTGCGTCTCGGCCTCGGATGCCGCCGGCCGATACACGTGCGCCATGTTCGCCGTGTCGCACACTACCCGTCCTTTCTTCCGCATGATCTGGAGGAGCTTCAGAACGGTCGTATAGCCGGCTGTGTAGCCGGTCGACTGCTCCGCGCGCAGCGCTTCGTGTACGGCGCGCACGGTCGAAGGCCCGTGTATCCACAGTACACGCAGGATCGCCAGCTCCGCCGCGGTTGGTTTGGATGATGCCATGAGTCCGCCAGGGAATATCCGAAGTTACGAAGATCTTCGTAGCAAGATACGAACACGTTCGTAGCATACAATCCTCGATCCTAAAAAAACCAC
>JAWXAX010000009.1 GCA_034439735.1 Rhodothermales bacterium
CGACGCCGGCGTCGCCGAGGAAAACATCCAGGCACGAACCCGCGGCGTCACGCTAATGGCGGTGTCGAACAAGTTCGATCATCTGCTCCTCACGACCGGCAACAAAAGCGAGATGTCCGTCGGGTACGCCACCCTCTATGGCGATATGAACGGCGGCCTGGCCGTGCTGGCGGACGTGTTCAAGCAGGACGTGTACGCCCTCGCCGAGCATATCAATGCACGCGCCGGCCGCGCCGTCATCCCTGTCAACACCATCACCAAACCGCCTTCCGCCGAGCTTCGACCCGACCAGCAGGACTCCGACTCCCTCCCCCCGTACCCGGTGCTGGACGAGATCCTGCGGCGCTACGTCGAGGAGATCGAGGACCTGGACACCATCGTCCGCGAAACGGGGCTGGACCGCGCCTTTGTCCACCGTATCTTGCGCATGGTAGACCGCAACGAGTACAAACGCCGGCAGGCCGCCCCGGGCCTCCGCGTCAGCAAAAAAGCGTTCGGCGTCGGCCGGCGACTGCCGATTGTCATGCGCTGGAACTGGGACACGAGGTTTGAGAATGGTCAATAGTCAATGGTTGATGGTCAATGGTTGATGATTGCCAAACAATGACAACAGACCATCAACAATCGACCATCGACCATTAACAATCGACCATTGCCATGATCGCTTACGTTTCCGGCACACTGATCGACAAAAAGCCTACCGAGGCGCTCATCGACGTACATGGCGTGGGATATGCCATCCTCATCCCCACCTCCACCTACGAGCAGTTGCCCGAGGAGGGCAAGCCGGCGCGGCTCTTTACCCATTTCCACGTCCGCGAAGACGCCCACCAGCTGTACGGCTTCGCGACCGTGGCCGAGCGATCGTTGTTCGACGAGATGCTCGCCGTTTCGGGCATCGGCCCCCGCCTCGCGCTCGCTGCATTGTCCGCCATGCGCCCCGCGGAGTTGCGTGACTACCTTATCGAGGGGAATGTGGGTATGATCACCCGGATCCCCGGCGTTGGCCGGAAGACCGCCGAGCGGATGGTCGTCGAACTCAAGGACCGGCTGGTGAAGCTTGATCTTCCGGGCGCCGGCGTCCTCTCCGACCCCTCGGATACCCGCGCCGAAGCCCGCTCGGACGCCCTCGCCGCGCTCGAAGCCCTGGGCCTCAACCGCGCGACCGCCGAACGCAGCCTCCGCCTGGTGCTGCGAAACAACCCCGGCATCCAGTCTGCCCAGGAACTCATCCGGCTGGCGTTACGGGAGAAGTGAGCACCTGCGGTGCGGACGGGAGACTACCATTCTTGACCGCGAGTGAATGCGAGCCTCACCCCCCCAATCCGTCCATCTTCGCGGCGAGCTCAAAATCCAGGTGGCTGATCCCCCCGGCGTCGTGGGTCGTCAGGTCTACCCTGACCTTGTTGTACACGTTAAACCACTCTGGATGGTGGTTCATCTGTTCGGCCACGAGCGCCGCGCGGGTCATGAACCCGAACGCGGCGTTGAAGTCCGCGAATTGAAACTCGCGGTGCAGCTTGCCATCGACGACCGACCAGTGGGCGAGGGTCGCGAGGCGCTTGTCGATGGCTTCAGGAGAGAGTTTTTGGAGTGGCATAGGCGATCAATTGATGACAGCTGTGGCGGCGGCGGCCCGGGGCTGTAGGGCGGGGTGCCGATAGGTGGCGGCGAGCCCCAACAGGCCGGCCAGTGACAACGCGCCGGGGGCCAGGGCCGGGCTGGCGCCGCGAAGAGCCTCCAGCCAGACGTCCGCAAAGGTCGCGTTGGGCTGGATTTCCAGCTCGAATTCCAGGTTATGCTCAAAGTGCTCGTAGAGTCCATAGCCGCCGGCGACTATAAGGACGACCATCCCGACCCGCAGGGCAAACAGAACGCCCCGCGACGGCCGCGCGTAGGCTAGTCCGAATACCGGCAACGCCAGGCTCGAAAAAAGAATGGGGACCCATTGAACGAATCCTTCCGTATGGCCAATGAGCGCGAGTTCGGCGATGACTCCGAGGCACACTGCGGCGGCCAGCACGAGCTGAAACCGCCGCAGGTGCGTTTCGACAGATAGGGGCATCAGTTTTCCAGGTACGTCCTTGCCACGGCTACTTCCTCCGCGGACACATGGCCGGTGAGCGCTTTCAGAAAGGCATCGTTCGACCCATAGGGCCGGCCCTGGATGAGCGCCTGGGCCTTCGCCTCATCGACGCCCGGAATCTGTTGCAGGGTCGCCGCGTCGCAGGCATCGACCTTGATGGGTACAAACACGAACTGCTCGAACGCCGCTACCTTATCCGCGTCGACGTATTTACCGATTTCCTTGCGGAACTGGAGGATGCTGATGTACGGACGGTATTCGTCGAACTCGTGCGCCATGCGAGGGCCCGCGTTGGGAACGGCGAGGAAGGCGTCAGTCGGCGTGGTGTTGAGGTTGAGTTTGGCGTCGCCCGGCTTCATCAGGGTGACGGCGGGTGCATTCTGGGCATAGAGCGGTGCGACAACAAAGAGGGCGGCAACCATCAGGAACAGGCGGCGGCGTAACACTATCATTGAATGAGCCATGGCAGGTGAAGGATTTTCGTTAACATAACAAGCAGAGTCGCCGGCGGACGAATCGCGCCACAAGGCGTGTGAACCCCATAGACGATCGAACGGCGTCCAGGATTCCATCGGCATTCACCAACGATTCGCCGCCGGAGACCGCTCCTGACGGAACAATACATCCCCCCCGGGCGAAAGAGGGGCGGTACTTACGACATCTCCGACGGACAGGGCGATCCGAAGCATCGGCTCGCCCCTTTTCATATTCCTATGGTATCATCCCACCTCCGAAATATCGCCATCGTGGCGCACGTTGACCACGGCAAAACGACCCTCGTCGACGCCATGCTCTGGCAGAGCGGCACCTTCCGCGATAACCAGGAAGTCCAGGAACGCGTCATGGACTCGATGGACCTCGAGCGCGAGAAGGGCATCACGATCATGGCCAAGAATACCGCTATCACCTACGGCGGTAAAAAGATCAACATCGTCGATACGCCGGGCCACGCCGACTTCGGCGGCG
>JAWXAX010000010.1 GCA_034439735.1 Rhodothermales bacterium
AGCACGAAATCAATGCCCAGCACCAAATCGATGGCATCCACCGAGCCGTCCCCGCTCGCATCGCCTCGACCACCGGTGCCGTTGGCCGACGAGGCGATGTTCGTGGCGCCCGTGCCGGCGTTGTGGGTAAACGTGAGCACGGCCGCCTGCTCGCCGAACGCCGTCGCCGTCGGAGCAAAGGAGATGGTAAACACCTGCGAACCACCAGGCGCGACCGTCGCGATCGTCGGCGAGACGGCGAAGAGCGGGTTCGACGACGCGACGCCGCTGACCACGAGATCCGCCGTGCCGCCCGGGTTCGTCACCGTCAGCACCGCCAGGCCTGTCGCCCCAACAGCCACCGCGCCAAGGTTAAACGACGTCGCCGAGGGCACGAACTCCGCCTCGCCGACGTCAGGCAGCGTCACGGTATGGGTCGCGAGCCCGATACCGATGCCGGCGTCGTCGCCGGTGGGCACCGCCAGCGCGCTCACCACATCGGAAAGTGTGAGCACGGTTTGCGCGGCGACGGTACCGGCTTCGGCGCGGAGACGCAGCGTGAGGATCGGGTTATAGACCCCTTGGGCCAGACCGCCGGCCCCGCCGTTCAGGAGCACCACCCGCGCCGAAGCACCGTCGGGCTCGGCCGAAACCTGCCACTGCGCCGCATTGGCCACGGCGGTACCGCGGATCACATCGACAAACGAAACCGTGGCCACGTCCCACCCCAGCGAAAACTGGAGCCCCTGGAGCGACGCCGTGTTCTGAAAATCGAGCGAGAGGGCGATATCGACCTCGCCGGTCACGGCACTCGCAGTACTTGTCGCCTGCGCAAATCCGAACAGGTTGCCCTCGGCGAGACCTTCGATCAGAACATCGTCGATCCGGATATTGGCGCCCGTGCTGGTGCCGCCGCCTGAATCGAACCGCATCACGACCTGTGAAGCGCCGAGCAGCGACGCCGGCACGGCCACGCTCATGGCCTGGTAGCTCCCATCGGTCGCCGGAAGGGCGGCGCCGGCGGCCAGCAGCGTGATCGGGAACGTGGCGCCGCCATCCGTCGAGGCGAGCACCGTCAGGGCCGTCTGGGTGTAGGTGGAGGTCCGCCGGGCCAGGTAGCTGATCGTCCCCTCCGTAAGGCCGGCGAGGTTGACGATAGGCGTGGTGACAGAGGCCGGCGCCGTCCCCTGGATGTAGAGGTTGTTGAGCCCGGAGCCGGTAGACGCAACGCTCGCGCTGGTCTGCCAGACGCCGGAAGCGTCCAGCCATCCCGGGGGCAATGCCGGCGGGGTGGCACCGTCGAAGTCTTCCAGAAAGAGCTGGGCCTCCTGGCCATTGGCGGAAACGCCGGCCAGGGAGAGCACAATCAGCAGGCAAAAAAGGCGTAATAGGCGTACTCGCATGGGTTACCTCGAAGGGTTGATGGAAGAAGCGAATACTTACCTAGACAGATGTGAAGGCCCCGACATACCCTCGGAATAGCTGTTTTTTGTGATCTTTTTGTAGGTCTTATGGTTGCATAAACGCTGATTGAACACACGTCTCCCGCTGGTTTATGGGATCTTATGCATGGGCCAAACCCGGCCCGATTCTAGCCGGCAGCGCGGTGTCTTATCTCAATGGGTCTCCGGATGGTTGATTCTTGGCGCAGGTTTTTTTCTCGGTGGGTGCGAAGCACAGAGGGCGTCCGCGCCGCGCGTTCACATGGGGAGCGGCTGGTCTCTACGGTACTGGCTGCGGTTCTCGCCATGGCGCTCGGGGCATTGCCGGCGGTAGCGCAGCGGCCTGACTATGCGGTATCGCTATTCGGTGCCGGCGCAGGGTCGTATCCCCTTCCCTAGTACCTCACCGCCAACCGGTTCGGAGTGGTGGATCCGTTCGGGGCGCAGACGGCGCTGCGGCTATCGGCGGAGGATGCCTTCACGGCGGGCAAGCGCCTCCGGGTGGCGTACGGCGCCGAGGTGCTCGGCCGGCTGGGCGAGACCTCCAGCCTTAACGTCCATCAGGGGTTCGTCCACGCCCGCTACCGGGCGTTCGGGTTGAGCGCCGGCCGGTGGGAGCATACCCTCGGCGTGGTGGACCCGACGCTATCGGCCGGCTCGATGGTGTGGAGCGCCAACACATCCCCTTTGCCACGAATCACCCTCGCCATCCCGGAATTCACCGCGATACCGGGCACTCGAAACTTCGCGTTTATCAAGGGGCACCTCTCCCACGGCTGGTTCGAGCCGTCGCGTTTCGTCCGCGACGCCCTGCTCCACGAGAAGTCGTTTTACCTGCGGCTATTCTCCGAGAAGGCGCCCATCCAGCTCCACGGGGGGGTGACACACAGCGTCATCTGGGCCGGCACTCACCCGGGCCTGGGGAAGTTGCCGGGCGGGTTCGACAACTACTGGCGGATCTTCTTCGTGCAGGAAGGCAACGAGGAGGCGCCCGAAAACGAGATCGTGAACGTCCTCGGCAACACGATCGGGTCGTACGATTTCAGCGTGACGATGCAGGTGCTGGGGCTCGACTGGCTCATCTACCGGCATTTCTACATCGAAACAGGCCCTTCACTGCGCTATCGGAACCCTTGGGACGGGATGTGGGGGTTCAGTCTGAAACGCCAGGACCGGAGTGGCCTGATCGCCGGCTTCCTGTACGAACACGTCAATACCAAGCGCCAGGGAGCGAAATATAGCGAAGGGGAGATGTTTGGAGTGGACAACTACTACAACAATGTCCTCTACCGGGGTGGGTGGACGTACCGGGGGCGGACGATCGGGGTGCCGCTGCTGGCGGCGGACGGCCTACGCAGGGGCATCGTCAACAACATCGTCCTCGCGCACCACGCCGGCATCGAGGGGTGGATGGGGCCTGTGGCGTATCGGGCGCTGGCGACGTACAGCCGGAATTACGGGGCGGACCAGGTCTTCGAGGCGCCGGGGAGTAATCGGCCCGTGAGCGGACGGACGGAGCGGCGGGATCAGGTGTCGCTCCTGTTCGAGGCGCAGGGGCCGCTGTGGCCGGCCTTTAACCTGTCGTTCACCGCGGCGCTGGCGGTGGACAAAGGAGCGTTGTATGCGGACAACGCCGGCGTGATGGCGGGGGTGGTGTGGCGGATTGATTAGTCGCTACCGCATATACCGCTATAGCGTGCCTGGTGATCAACACGAAGATGCTCGATGCGGTACTGCGGATCGCCCTACTCCGCGACAAGCTGAAATGCCAGATCCTTATCAATAACGGATATGTCCGGAGGTACACTTGAGTTTGATGTGTAAAGCGTTTCAGCCATCTCCCAGGCAGCACGAGTCCGTTTAGCCTCGGCATAGGCCATCGCGGCTGTGTAAGGCCCGATGAGGTAGGCACCAGCCATCAGATAACTCCAAATGGAAGTCCAGCCAAACTGCAGGCCCCAGGTTACGACCAGAATCGCGGTGAAAACGAGAGAGCCGATCAGTATCGCATACCGCAACCGTTCCGAGCGCCAGGATTTTTCCAGATGGACTTGAATAAACGGGCGATCGACGCCGGCCTGTACCTGGGTCAGTTCCTGGAAGGAGAGCGTATCCCAGATGGTTGTCATGATCAGGTTGCGCGCGATCTCAGGCGTATTGGATGGGTTCATGGCTGATTTTGGCTATATGATCTGATGTCGAATTTCAGGACGCCTCCGGATTGAGGAAACGTTGCTCAGACGCTCCACAGGAGGGTCTCTACACTACATGTCATTAGCAACGCAGTGAAGAACCCTAAACCGGCTGCACGCTCATTCACGCACAACCTGACCAGCCGTCGCGATAGGACAGTGGCTTTTTATGCACATAACCTCAATTCGCGAGGTACAAGGTCCCATGGGTGTCACTCACCCAAATTAAGCCAGCAACCTAACGGTTTCTTAAACTGGTCATGCGAATTAGCAGTTGAAACACGGCGCATACTGGCTTCCGCCATGCGCTCCACACCCGTCTTCCCCAACTTGATTGGGGATCCATGGAACCATGAAAATGCAGCACATGC
>JAWXAX010000011.1 GCA_034439735.1 Rhodothermales bacterium
GGGTGTGCATGGCCTGGATCGCGAGCGAGTCGTCCTGGCATAACACCTGGATCCAAGCATCTTCGTTCGTGCCGGCGATTCCGATGCTGATCACGCCGGGGATGGCCATGGCGCGGGCATCGATGTCGCTTGCCTTCCGAATCGAGGCGACTTCCGCCGCCGTAAACGCCGGCTTTTCGGCCAGTGAGTCGGGTTCGGCGACCGACGAGTCGATGGCCGTGTCGCCTGTTTTACAGCCGGGGGCGCATGCGAGGCAGAAGGATAGCGTCCCTGCCACCAGCGCCATCGGCCGGAAGAATCTGGAATACACCATACGGTCAGAGCGATGTGCGAATCGGGGGATCCGCGGTTTTGGGTAAACCCTGCTAGCTGGACCTGCTGCGTGTTCCTGACTGAGTGCCGACTGGTACGCCCGAGTTTCCCGTATGTTTTTCGGCCTGCTCAACTGGTCCGCCCCTGCCGCACCAGACGGGCGCCGGCGATCACGATCAGCACGGTGAGTGCCATCAGCGCCATCGCTATGGGGCGGTTGAAGAAGCTGGTCAGATCCCATCGGGACTTGATCGCGCTCACCATGAAGCTCTGCTCAAGGATTGGGCCGAGCACCATGCCGAGGACGACCTGCGCCAGCGGGAATCCGCCGCGACGCAGGGCAAATGCCGCGGCCCCCATCGCCGCCATCACCCACACGTCGAACGGGTTGTTGTTGATCGCGAAGGCGCCCACCACACACAATACGGTGATAATACCCAGCAGCAGGTTAAACGGAGCGCGGACGACGACATCCGCCAGCCGGCCGGTCATGTAACCATATAGCGGAAGCAGTAAGAGGTTGGAGATAACAAATGTGGTGTACAGCGCCCAGATCAGCGGCATGTTCTGCTCGAACAGGAGCGGCCCCGGGGTGATGCCTTTCATCAGGAAGACCCCGAGCACGATCGCCGTGACGGTGTCCCCGGGAAGGCCGAGTGATAAGGCGGGTATCCAGGCGCTCGCGACGGCGGCGTTGTTGCTGCACGTGCCGGCGAGCACCACGCGCTGGGCGTCGTCGTCATCCTGTGTCGCCCTCATCTTCTGCACGCTGGTCGCCACCCAGGCCCCGATGTCGGCTCCGGCGCCCGGCAGGAAGCCCACGATGACGCCCAGCAACGAGGACCGCGCAACGAGCCATCGCTCCCGCAGGATGAATCGTAGCGGAGGCATGAAGAAGGCGTGCATCGGCCGCGTTGGCGCCGGCGCACGCTCGATGCTGGCGGCCCCGGGACGGCGATAGAGGTATTCGAGCACCTCCGAGAACCCGAACAGCCCGATCATGACGACGATATAATTGAGGCCCCCCAGGAGATCCGGATGTCCGAAATCGAATCGCGGGAATCCCAGCGTGGGGTCGATCCCAATCGTCGCGAAAAAGAGCCCCAGCAGCAGCGACACGGCTCCTTTGATCGGGCGCCCGCCAGAAGCGAAGATGCCGGCCGTGAGCCCGAGGACCGCGATCCAGAAATACTCGAAGGATGAGAACGTGCGGGCGACGGCGGCGATGCTCGTAGCGAAAAAGATGAGCAGGAGGGTCCCGATTACCCCACCCACGGCCGATCCCATCGCGCTGAGGCCCAGTCCGAACAGTGCGCCATTACGGCGGGCCAGCGTATAGAGCTCGTCGACGTACGCGGCGCTGGCCGGCGTACCTGGGATCCGCGCGATCGCCGAGCCCACGTCGCCGGCATAGATGGCGACGGATGAGATGGCGATGATCGCCGGCAGCGCGATCATCGGGTCCAGGAAAAAGGCGATCGGGATAAAAAGCGCCACCGCCAGCGTGGCGGTCAGCCCCGGGATGGCGCCGAACAACGCGCCATACAGCCCGCCCAGGAACAGCGCCAGGATACCTTGCCAGGAGAAAAACGTCATACGCCGGCACTCACAGGGGCACGCCCAGCAAACGGGTGAACAGAAGGTATATCACACCGGAGGCCAGTGCGGAGGTCAGCGCGGCTGTCACCCAGCGGGCTCCGAGCATGAGCCCAACGCTCAGGGCGAGCAGGGTGGTGGCGATAAAAAAACCGACCACGCTATGCAGCCAGGGGAAAGCGATGACGAGGAGCAGGCCGGCGGCAAATCGAACACGCCCCAGCCATCCCATCTCATCTCCCCCTTCAGTGGCGCCCTCGGCCGAGCCCGGGCGCCAGACGAGCGCGAGACCGCAGGCCGCCAGGCCGATGCCGACAAGCCGGGGGAACAGCCCCGGACCCGGGTAGCCGCCATCCATCTCGGGAAAGACGCCGGCGTACCCGGCAATGCCAAGGCCCAGGGCGATGGCGCAGAGCCCCGGAAGCCGGCGCATCGCGTCCGCCATCGTCATGGCATCACCCCGCCCGATGCACCGAGCAGTTCCCCATTGATTCGGTCTTGCTCGGCCAGAAAGGCATCAAACGCCTCGCCCGTAAGGAAGCGGAGGTTAAAGCCGGCGCGTTTTAGCGGCTCGGCGTAGAGCGGGTCCTGCACGGTGACGGCGATCGCCTGACGGAGTTGCGTGACGACATCCGGAGGCAAGTCGGCCGGCGCCCCGATCGACACCCAGCCCCCCAGGCTCCAATCGATGCCCCGTTCCTTGAGTGTAGGCACCTCTGGAAACGCCTCGAGTCGCTCCTCTGCCATGACGGCCAGCACCTTCACCTGGCCCGCTCGGTACAGCGCCTCAGTTTCGGCGAGGGCGATGGTGACGACCTGGACGCCGCCGGCAAGCAGCTCCTGAAGCGCCGGCGCGGCCCCCTGGCTGGGCACCCACGGCAACGCCGATTCCGGCAGGCCGGCGGCCTTCAAGAACCCCATCCGGGCCAGATCCCAGATGCCGCCCTTCGAGGTGCCGGAGGCGAACATCCCACCCGGGTTCGCTCGAATGGCCTCAAGCAGTTCTTCCACCGTATCCCAGGGGGCGTCCGCGCGGACGGTGAGGGCGGCCGGGTTGTCCATCAACAGGGCGATCGGCGTAAAATCCCGATGGGTGAGTTCGGTGAGGCCGGCCCAGTGCATCATCGTGATCTCCACGGTCACGGCCCCGACTGTGTATCCGTCCGGCCGGGCCTGGGAAATCGCGAGGTGGCCCACCACCCCGCCGCCGCCCGTTCGGTTTACGACGTTGACGGGGGTGTCGAGGCTGTTCTGGAGTACGGCGGCCAGGGCGCGGGAGACGGTGTCGGTGCCGCCGCCGGGGTTCCAGGGAACCAGATACGTAATCGGCCGGCTCGGGTACGCGTCCGGCGACGAACCGCCCGGCTGGCAGCCGGCGAGGGTCGAGAGAATAGCGGTCAGAGCTAGGAGGCGAATCATGTGCGAGGGCCGGGTGGGTGCTGGTTTAATCCGCGGGATGTTTTCAGTATACTTCGTTTTATGACATCTTATGTAGAGACGCCCCGGTGGGGCGTCTCATCAAGGTTCTGGTATATCCGAAACTGAAAAGTTGAATGCGGCCGCCAGGAGACGCCCCACCGGGGCGTCTCTACAGAGTGGGCTTTAATAACCCGCGCATGTCCTTCAAATATAGACGCATCCGCTGAAACGATCCAACATGATCTTATCCAAGCCATTCCTGCTCGCCCTGCTCGTGGCTTTAGCCGGCCCCCTTCCAGCCGCCGGCCAGTCGCTGCGCCCCTACACGAATTCGATCGGGATGCCGATGACGCCCATCGAAGCCGGCTCCTTTCGGAGGGGGAGCGAGGATGGGGATCGGGACGAGGCGCCCGTCCACCGCGTGGCCATCTCCCATCCCTTTTATATTGGCGCCTACGAGGTCACGAACGCCCAGTACGAGCAGTTCGACCCCTCCCATCGCGCCCTCCGGGGCAAACTGGGATTCTCGAAGGAGGATGACGAGGCTGTGGTGTTTGTCGATTGGCATCGGGCAGTGGCGTTTACCGAGTGGCTCTCCGACAAAGAAGGCCGGCCCTACCGCCTTCCCACGGAGGCCGAGTGGGAGTACGCGGCCCGCGCCGGCACCACGTCGCCCTATTATACGGGCGACGCTCTGCCGGCGTCGATGCTCAAAAATCCCCGGGAAAGCTGGTACCCGGATACGGACCGGCCGCAGCCCGACGATGTCGTGCCTCTCCTGGTCGGGCTGGCGGCCCCCAACGCGTGGGGACTGTTCGATATCCACGGGAATGTCGAGGAGTGGACGCTTGATTGGTATGGGCCGTACGAGGCCGACGGCCAGATCGACCCCACGGGGTGGGCGGATGGAGATTTCAAGGTCACCCGCGGCGGCAGCCACTCGTCCGATCCCTACTACCTCCGGTCCGCGAATCGGATGGGGACGCTTCCTGAGAATCAACACTGGCTGATTGGTTTTCGTGTTGTGCAGGCTCCGCTGCCGGCTACCTCGCCGCTGCCTGTCCGTCCCGTTTCGGCCCTCCACCAACGGGATGTGCAGCAGGAACGCCGCGCCGGCGCTACCGCCAACACTACGGCGGGTCCGGCCGGGCCGTATTTCGCCGAGCCCCGGCGTTACGTGATCCTCGATCCCACCGAAAAGGGGCCGTTTTATTACCACAATCACCAGGCCGCCATCACCGAGCTGCCCAACGGCGACCTGATGGCCATCTGGTACACGACGAAGTCGGAAACCGGCCGATACCTCGCGCAGGCCGCGAGCCGGCTGCGTTTTGGGAAGGAGCGCTGGGAGCCGGCGTCGATCTTCTGGGATGCGCCCGACCGGAACGACCACGGCAACGCGCTCTGGTGGGATGGCGCGGAGACCATCTTCCACGTTTCCGGACTCTCCGTCGCTGCCACGTGGGGTAACCTCGCGATGATCGTCCGTTCGTCGACCGACAACGGGGCCTCCTGGTCGAAGGCTCGCCTCGTCCATCCCGAACACGGCCTGCGCAACCAGGTGATCGCCTCGATGGGGCGGACGGGCGACGGCGACCTCTTCGTCACGGCCGACGCCGTCTCGACCGGCAACGGAGGCACCTCGCTGCACACCAGCTCCGACGGCGGGCATACCTGGCGGGACGCCGGTGGGACCATCGCCGGCATCCACGCCTCGGCCGTCGCCCTGGAGGATGGCCGGATGCTCGCCTTCGGCCGCGGCGACGCCATCGACGGGCGGATGCCGAAGAGCCTCTCAACCGACGAAGGGGCGGCCTGGACGTCTACGGCCAGCGACTTCGACCCGCTCTCCAGCACCCAGCGTCTGGTGTTGCTCCGTCTTAAAGAGGGCCTCCAGGAGGGGCCGCTGTTTCTGGCGTCTTTTGCGGACAACATGACGTTCACGGATGCCGCCGGACACCCGTTCACGGGTTCGGGGATCTTCGGTGCGTTGTCGTACGACGAAGGGGAAACATGGCCTGTCCGTAAGCTAATTACCGCCTCGACCGAGCCCATCTGGAGGGAGACGGCCCGCGGCCGGCCCTTTGTGATGAGCGCCCACACGGCAGAGCCGCGCGGGTATATGGCCGGCACGCAGGCGACGGACGGCGTCATCCACCTGATCAGCACGGTCTACCACTACGCCTTTAACCAGGCCTGGCTTGAAGCGCCGCCCGTGCCGCCGGCGACACCGGCGCTGGCGGTCCGTGAAACCCTCTCGTCTGCAACGGAAGGGATGTGGCGTTTTGTGGGCCGCGGCCCGATGGCGGCGGCGACATCAAACGGAATGCTAGACGTGCCACCAGGCGCCGAGGCCTGGTGGGAAGCCGGCTGGGTGGGCGATGCCGGGGCGACCTTCGAAGCCGAAGTACAGGTTGAAGCCGCCGGCGAGCGGGGACGGGGCCTCGAATTCTACGTGCGCCCGCACGGGCATCCAGGGATGCAGTACCACCTCGCGATCACCCCGACGGGCGTGTATAGCCACGACAGCTACGCCCTCGAGCCCCTGGCCGAAGGGCTGGACAATGCCTCGGCGGCGCACGTCTACCGCGTGGCCGTGGCGGCATCCGGACTGGTCCACGTGTTCCGGGATGGGGTGGAGTTGGGCCGGTATTCGCTGGCGCGGGTGGAGGATGAGGAATGGTCGGCCCGGGTGCGGTGGGGCGCCGGGGCCGGCGTGAGGGGCTGGGTAGGATCGATGGGATTGGCGATGGATGGGGCCTTTGCGACATTCCCCTGACCGCCCTCACACCCGGTCCGTCTTCAAATAATTAATCGCCAGACCCTTATTCCGCAGCGCCTCGGGATCCTCCGGGTTGATGTGGAGCGCGTTGTCGCAGGCCTGGATGGCCTCGCGGTAGCGGCGGAGCCGCATGAGGATGTTGCTCTTTTTAGTCCAGGCGCCGGCGTGACCGGGGTTGAGGTCGTTCACCCGGTCGTAGGCGACGTACGCCTCCGGGTACCGCTTGAGCAGTTCCAGCGCGATGCCTTTGTTATACCAGGCGTCTACATCCTCCCCATTCTGCACGAGCACACTGTCGTACGCGGCGATCGCTTCGTCGTAGCGGTTGAGCCGGGTGAGCGCGATGCCTTTATTGTAGGCGGCCTCGACATCGTCCGAATTGAGGCGGAGCGCGAGGTCGTAGGCGTCGACGGCTTCCACGAAGAGCCCCATGTTGGTCAGGGCATTCCCTTTGTTGTAGGAGGCGTCGCCGTAGCCGGGGTCGAGCGCGAGCGCGCGGTCGTACGCGGCGACGGCGTCGCGGTACCGGCCGAGGTGGTTGAGCGCAATGCCGTTATTGTACCAGACGTCTACCGACAGCGGGTCCAGCGCGAGGGCGCGGTCGTTGGCCTTCATGGCCTCCTGGTAGCGGCCGATTTTGATGAGAGCGATGCCCTTGTGGTACCAGATCTGGGGCGAGGCCGGGCTCAGGGCCAGGGCGCGGTCGTAGGCCTCGATGGCCTGGACGAAGCGGCCCACCTGGGCCAGGGCGATGCCTTTGTTATACCAGGAGCTAGGATCTTCGGGATTCAACACCAGGGCGCGCACGAAGGCGGCCATGGCCTTGTCCATCTGGCCCAATTGGAGCAGCGCGTTGCCTTTGTTATTCCACGCGCCGGCGTCGTTCGGATCCAACTCGAGCGCCCTGTTATACGACACAACGGCCTCGTCGTACAGTCCGAGGTGTTTCAGGGCGATGCCCTTGTTGTTCCACGCTCCGGGGTCGTTGGGCGCCAGTGCCAGCACGCGGTCATAGGCGTCTACCGCCTCCTCGTACTGGTTGATCGTCATGAACGCGTTGCCCAGGTTGTACCACGAGTCCAGATCCGCGTCATCGAGGTCGACGGCATTCTGGTAGGCCTCCACGGCTTCCTGGAACCGTTCGAGTGCGATGAGGGCGTGGCCTCTGTTCTGCCAGGCGATGCTATTTTGCTCGATGGCCAATGCCCGATCGCAGGCGTCGAGCGCCTCCTGGTGCCGGCCGAGATGGTTGAGGGCGATGGCTTTGTTGTACCACGCGGCCACATCCTGCTTGCTGAGCGTCAGGGTTTCGTCGTAGGCCGTAACGGCCTGTTCATAGCGGCCGATGGCCATCAGGGCGTTGCCCTTGTGGTACTGCGCGCCGGCATCGCCGGGGTCGATCGCGAGCACCCGTTCGTACGCGGCGACGGCCTGTTCGTACCGTCCGATCTTGCCGAGCGCGATGCCTTTGTTATAGAGGGCCGTCGTGTTGCTGGCGTTGATGGCCAGTGCGCGGTCGCACACGTCCAGCACCTCCTCGTACTTACCGAGCTGGGTAAGCGAGTAACTCGCGTTGATGAGTTCGCCGGCTTCGAGATCATACGTGCTGAAGTCCAACGGCGCCTGTTTGCCGGCGACGCGCTCGTACCACGCGGCGCACTGGCGGACGACCTCATCCCAACCGCGCGGCCGATCGTGGGCGGATTTCGACAGACACTTCAGGACAAACGCTTCGAGTTCTGGAGGAATGGCGGGATTAAGCACACGCGGCGGCACGGCCCGCTGGTACAGGTGCACTTCCTGCCAGTCGTCGATCGTCTTGGCCGGAAAAAGGCGGTGGCCCGTGATCATCTCATAAAAAATACATCCGAACGCGTAGATGTCCGTCTGGGCCGTCACGTCCAGCCGTAGCCATTGCTCGGGCGCCATGTACGCCGGCGTGCCGCTACGGGCATCGTTCGCATAGACGAGGCCAAAATCGGCCACGAGCGCGCGCCGCTGCTCGTCGATGAGCACGTTGCCTGGCTTGAGGTCCCGATGCACCAGGCCGCTTACCTTACGCGTCGCATGTTGCAACGCCTGGGCGATCTGAAGGGAGAGGTCGATCGCGACCTCCAGGGTGAGCTGAGGATGGCCGAGCCACGCCCGGAGGTCGTTGCCCATGCCCGCCTGACCGCGGATATATTCGGTGATCACAAACGGCTGGCCGTCGTAGATGTCCACCAGAAAGGCGCGCACGATAAACGGATGTTTCTCGATGCGCACCCACACCGATGCCTCCTCCACGAACATGCGTTGCATCTCGTGGATATGCGCGAACCGCTGTTGGAGCGTCTTCAGCGCCCGGGGCATCTTCTCGACTTCGTCGAACGTCGCGTAAATCACCCCCATCGAGCCGCTGTGGATGTCCAACACGGTGTACCGTTCCCCGATCCTATCCCCGATATTGTACCGTTCCGCGCGTTGGGGCGCGCGGAGCTGGTCGATTTGAGACAGGTGGATGGATTGATAGCCCGATTCGTCAACCGCCTCTTCGGAGGCGTTGGCGATGGATTCGTCGACGGGGAGGTTAGCCCAAGCGTTCTGCCGGGCGTACGAAGCGCCGGAACGCTCCGCCGGCCGGGTCACCACCGGCATTTTTCCATCGGCATATGAGTCGCTATAATCCATGAGGCACAAACGGTAATATCCTCAAGACGAACCTGATGACCAGTAGGTCGCGTCCAGGATGCAGGGCGATCCGATCACGGGTCGGTGCTCGCCGGTATGGACTGCGTGAGGTGGGTCAAACATAGGACAAAATCCCAGTCAATGATACCCCACGAAGGGCATTGCGTCAAGCAGGTTTGGACATTAAGCTCGTCCATGGTCTTCTAATTGACCTCATCACTGCGGCGTAAAGTAGCGCTCCAGCTGGCGCACGGCCATGGGGGATATCCTTAATCTAGCCGCCCACAGGCTCGCCCCAACCGGGCTAGGCCTTCGTCGATTTCGGCCTCGGTGATCAGCAGCGAAGGGCCGATGCGGATGACATGACCGTTGAGCCCGCCCAGGCCGATCAGCAGGCCTTCTGCCTTCGCCGCGTGGAGCAACGCCTGGGCGCGCTCGGGGTCGGGCTTTTTCGTTTCCCGGTCTGTGACGAGCTCCATGCCCTGCATGAGGCCCATGCCGCGGACATCCCCGACCCACGTGTACCGTTCCTGGAGGGCATCCAGCCCGCCTCGTAATTGCCGGCCCCGTATGGCGGCCCTGGCCGGCACATTCTCGCGCACCATGACGTCGAGCGTCGCCTCGGCGGCGGCCATACAAACGGGGTTGCCGCCGAAGGTCGAGATCATCTTTTTCTCCCACGCGGCGGCGACATCCGGCCGGGCGATGACGGCGCCGACGGGGAAGCCGTTGGCGATGCCTTTCGCCACGACCATGATGTCCGGCTCGACCTCCCAGTGCTCGATCCCGAACCAGTGGTCGCCAGTGCGGCCGAAGCCGGTCTGGACTTCGTCGCAGATGAACAGGCCGCCGTAGCTGCGCACGATCTCGGCCGCGCGCTGGAAATAGCCGGGCGGGGGGACGATGAACCCCCCTACCCCCAGGATGGTCTCGGCAAGGAGCGCCGCGGGCCGCCCGTTCGTGACGGTCTGGATGATGTTCTCGATATCGTCCGCGAAGCGCGCGGCGTTGACATCGGGGTCGTCGCCGAAGGGGCTGCGGTACGGATAGGGCGCCAGGGCGTGTTTGATGCCCGGGACGGTGCTCGACAGGGGCCGCCAGGGCGCATGCGCCGTCAGGTTGGTCGCCAGCAGGCTGTTGCCGGAATAGCCGAGACGGAGGGCGATGATTTCGTCGCGCCCGGTGTACATCCGGGCGAGCATGACGGCGGCGTCGATGGCGGCAGTGCCGCTGTTGAGGAAGAGCGATCGCTGGAGCCGGCCCGGCGCCAACTCCGCCAGCCGCTGCGCCACGCGGATCTGGGGCTCGGTGATGTAGAGCGTGGAGGCATGGCTCAACACGCCTACCTGCTCCCGAACCCGGGCCACGATTTCAGGATGGGCGTGCCCCAGCGAGGTGGTCAGGATGCCCGCGAATAGATCGAGATAGGGTCGATCCTGATCGTCGTACACCCAGACGCCCTCGGCGCGCCGGATGACCAGCGGGTCCTGATAATAGGGACGGACGCAGGGGAAGAGGAAATTTCGTTGTTCGGCGGCCAGCGAGTCCTCGCGCTCGCGGAAGGGCAGGTCGTAGTCCATCGAGAACGAACTCATGGCGCGCGGCCGGTTGGTGACGAAAACGCGGCTTGTACGATACGTGCGGCGGCAAAGGTTCTGGTCAGGCGTGGGGCGTGCCGGCCGGGGCGCCGGCTTCACGCGGCAGCGCCACGCTGAATACGCTGCCTGTGCCGGGTTCGCTGGTGATGGTGAGGGTGCCGCCCATGAGGTCCACCATTCGCTTCGTCAGCGACAGCCCCAGGCCGGTGCCTGCGTAGGCGCGATTCAGACCCTGGCTCCCCTGGGAAAACGGGACGAAGAGGTGTGGCAGCTGCGGCTGGGCGATGCCGATGCCGGTGTCGGCCACGTCAACGCGGATCCAGTCGCCCATTGGCTCGAAGCCGACCCGCACTTCGCCGGCCTCGGTAAACTTGATGGCGTTGTCGACCAGATTTCCGATCACCTTACGGAGCATCGCCGGATCGCTTACCGCGGTGAAGGAGGCGTTTGCCGGCGGACCCACCAGGACGATGCCCTTGCGCGCCGCGAACGGCGCAAACGGTGCCACCGCCGCGCGGATTTCGTCGGCCAGATCAAACGGCTCCGAATGCACGGATGGGGCCGCGGCCTCCATCTCCACCAGTTCGAGCACGTTCGAGAGCGTCGCATGCATCCGCTGGCCGTCGCGGATGATCATCTCGGTCAACTCCCGCTGTTCCGTATCCACCCCCTCCCGCAGCATCTGGGCCGCGGCGAGGATGCCGGTCAGCGGGGTCCTGAATTCGTGGCTCACGTTGTCGAGCAACGCGGCCTGCATCCGCTCGGCCTGTGCTTCTTTGTTCTGGACCAGGCTCAGTGCCCGCTGCAGCAGGCTTTGTTCGGCCGCCAGATGCTGCAGCAGCGCCGCCGGCAGCAGATGCGGCCGCCACCGGGCGACGGCCAGGACCATGCTTAGCGTACATAACGCGCCGAGAAAGGCGACAGCCAGCAGAAAAGCAACAAGGGTCGCCGGCGAGGTGGAAGGCAGTGAAAGCATGTTCGGCACAACCTGATTGGAACGCCGCCATCCGGCACATCGCGTCCCTGGATCCGGAACAAATGGGCGCCAATGAGGGGAGGCTAGCGCCTTGCGGACCAAAAATCAAAAGGTGTACCTGACACGAGTTACCCGATGAGCGGCTGCCCGAACTTCGTGTCGATCTGGATGCCGAGGTCCTTGAGCATGCTGGTCGGAAGGGTGCCGCCGACCATCACAAAGACGTAGTCGTTCGCGATGCGGTGCATACCGCCGCCGGCGTCGCGGTACGCCACGGAATCGGGGCCGATGTGGGTCACTTCGGTCTCGGGTAAAAAATGGACCTTGTGGGTGGCGATCGCTTCCTCGATGCGCCGGGTGTTGCCGGGTTTGATGCGCGCGAAGCTGGAACGGCGGTAGCTCAGGTGCACGGTGTTGCCCGGCTGCGCCGCCAGAGCACAAGCCGCCTCGATGGCGCTGTCTCCTCCGCCGACGACCAGGACGCGGTTGTGATGGAAGTGGTCGGGATCCAGGAGCGAGTAGGCGACTTTGGAGGTATCCTCCCCGGGCACATCGAGCTTGCGGGGCACGCCGCGCCGGCCGATGGCGAGGATCACTCGCCGCGCCTGGAACGTGTCCCCCGAAGTCGTGACCTCGAAGCATCCCTGGTCCATTTTCCGGACGTTCTGCAGGGTGACGCCCGTCAGGATCTTGCCGGCGATTCCGGTCCTCTCGACGATGCTGCTCCAGAGCTGGATCAGATCTTCCTTGAGGATGCTCTTGAAATCGAGCTTGCCGTATCCGGGCACGTCGAGCGGAAACGTCATCACCAGTTTCTTGCGAGGGTAGTACCGGACCGTCCCGCCGATGTCTTCCTTCTCGATGGTGCGGAAGGGGAGGCCCAGGCTGTGGGCGTGGAGCGACGCCGCGAGGCCGGCGGGGCCGCACCCCACGATGATCACGTCCAGCACGTTCGGATCCGTCGAACGATCGGGCTGCGCCGCGATCCATCGCATACACTGGCGCGCTTGCTCGAACGCGTTGCGGAGCAACCCCATCCCCCCCAGTTCGCCGAGGATAAACAGGCCCTCGACGTTGGTTTCGAAGTTTTCCTTGATACGGGGAATATCTACCCCCCGCTTCGAGGTGCCCACCACCAGCTGGATGGCATCGACCGGGCAGGCACGTTCGCAGAGGCCGTGCCCCACACAGTGGGTGGGGTTGATGGCCAGCGCCATGCCCCCCAGCAGGCCCAGCACGTCTTTCTCAGGGCACACGGCGATACAGTTTCCCGTGCAAATACACGCCGTGGGGTTGATCACCGGATGAAGGGTGTCGGGCTCTTCGACGCCCATTTCGCGGGCCTTGTTGTACACCCGCTCGGCATGTTGCTCTTTCAGGACATGCGCGATGAGGTACGGTACGACGAACACGAACACCAACCCGATGCCGATCAGCCAGACGACAATCGATTCGACCTCTATACCCATACGTCAGAAGCGGATTTGGAGGCTGGTCTGGCCCGAAACGCTGCTCAGGAACCGGCTCTGTTGGAGGGTGACACGGGCGTTCCAGTACAGCGTTCGTCCGAGCGGCACCGAGGCGGACGCGGAGTAGCGATGCGCATCGATCGGATCGGTCTGGTTGGCGGTCGTCGTCCGATAAAAAGCATACTCGAGACGCACATTGCCGCCGCCGAAGCCTTTCGTAAGGCCGGCCGCCGCGTACAGCGCCTCGCCGAAGTCGGACGTCCACCGGCTGCCGTTCGCGTTCAGCGAAAGGTTCAGCGGCTGAAAAAACGGCGTGGCGCCGTACACGATGATCGTCCGGCTGTCGTACGCGCCCTCGGTATACCGGGTGGCGTATTCACCGCCGAAGGAAGCGTCGCCGCCGCGGACGGTAAAGCCGGCGCCGATCTGGTCCCGTCGCGTGGAAAACGGGGTGACGGTACTGTACATCCGGTAGGGCTGCCGCAGGCTGTACCGTCCACGGAGCTGGATCTGGTCGGTCAGGCGCACTCGCGGGTCGATCTGGAATTGCGAGACGACCAGGTCTTTTGTGAGCGGGTTCTGGTCTATGGCAATGTCCTGGTCGATCGAGAACGCCCCCCAATCGAATTCCTGCGAGAACTCGCTGAAACGATGATCGAGGTAGATGGCGGTGGGATGGACTTCGTGGTAGGAGACGGCGGCCCGGTATCGCCACGGTTTGCCTGCCGGCGTGCGGTACTGTGCAAACCCTGAAATCCGGGGGAAGTCGGTCGTGAATCCTTCGTTTGCCTGTTCCGGCATGAAGCCGGCCGCCACGCCCATGCCGGCGTTTCGCGATCCAATCAAAAAGCTGCCCCCATCCCAGTAGCCGCCGTGCGGGGTCAGGTTGTTGTAGAACCTCCCGAATTGCATCTCACCAAACGACAGGTCTTTCTGGAGGCTGAGCTGATAGGTCCGCATCGAACGCTCGGGGAGAATCGAAGCCACGGAGCTGCCTCGATGCTCGGCGCGCATGCTGGCGTGGAGCCGCGTCTGCGATGGGAGGTTGCGGACGGTTACGTTGAGGTTGAGCGATGGCGTGGCGAACTGCCGGCCCACCGGTGCGAAATCGGAACCGATCGGGCGTGTCTCGGAGGAGAGCAGGCTCAGGCCGAGCGTGGCCCGGCCATCTACACGAACCGCTTGCCGGCGTTTTTTGTCGGGCGCCCTGGCGGACGTTGTGACTGGTACTTTTTCGGGCGCCGGCGCCTCGGCTATTACTTCCGCAGGCGTCGTCTCTATCGCGGCGGACCTACGCGTGAATGTGATCTCGACCTTCATCCCGCGCGTGATCGGGAACGACTGGTTCACAAAACGCAGTACGGACTGTTTGCTGGCCGTACTGAGTACGATCATCCGGCCCAACAGCCGGCCGCCCGCCCCGACGCGCAGCGTGTCCGTCGCCTGGATGCCCGCGTCGCGGCCTACGTTGATATACGCGTTGTCGCCGGCGATCTGCGTCACCGTCGCCGTCAGCGTCGTGTCCTGGGCCGATGCCTGGGCCGCGCCGGCGAGGAAGAGAAGGAGGAGCCAAAAGAAACGGTTCAGGTTTCGGGTTCGCCGCTTCGGCAAGGCCCATGTGTGGCACTCGTTAACCCCCAAGCACCTCGTCATCCCGGCCTCCGAGCCGGGACCCAGTCGTGTTGTAATTCGGCTGGATCCCGCATCACATGCGGGATGACGATAAAGGAAAGGCATGGGAGTGTTCTCACCAAGTGCAAAAAGAATCATGGTCTGAACGCGGTCTAATTCCCGTTGGGATGGCAATTCAGACACAGCGGGAAGTCGAAGGTATACCCGTTTTCACCCTGGTGTTCGTTGTCCATTTTGGCCTTCGTGTGCTCATGGCAGGCGCCTTCGCAACTGAACGAGGCGTAGTTCGCCGGCTGCAAATGGCAGGACTGGCAGTTGTTCGACCATTCGCCCCGGTGATTTCCCGAATAGATCGGGAAATACAGGTCGTCGTGATCGAACGTCGCGCCGTCCCAGGTGGTCGTGTTGTGGCAATCCAGACAGGTATTCGGGAAGCCCGTACCGGTGTGCTCATCCGAGTAGTCCTGCTGGTGGCAGGTGATGCAGTCCTGGTCGTTGGCCGGGGTAAAGAGCGGCGTGAGATCGGGCATGCTGTGGCAGGTTTCACAGGCCAGGGCGTCGTGCGCCCCGATGAGGGCGAAGCCCTCGGAGGCGAGTACGTGGTCGAACGTCGCGCCGTCCCACGTCTCGGTGGAGTGACACTCGAGGCAGGTCGTCGGGAATCCGGAGCCGGCGTGTTCGTCGGTGTAATCGGGCTGGTGGCAGGAGATACAATCTTGATCGTTCTGTGCCGCAAAAATGGGGGTCAGATCCGGGGACCGATGGCAGGCCGAGCAGGGTTCTTGTTCGTGGGCTCCGAGCAGCACGAATCCGTTCGAGGCCAGCTGGTGATCGAACAGGGTGCCCTGCCAGTTCACCGTGTTGTGGCAGGTTTCACAGGTGAGCGGGAAGCCGGCGGCGACGTGGTCGAGGCTCGTCGCATGATCATAATCATCCTGGTGGCACGATTCGCAGGTGGACTCAAGCGAAGTAAAGGCGCCGCCCACATCGTCGGTGTGGCAGGTAACGCACGTGAGTTGCGCGTGGGTGCCCGTCAGGGGGAAGCTGGTGCGCGCATGGACGCCGATGCCCTCGACATCCTGGAAAAGCGTGGTATTGTGGCAGTCGGCGCAGTTTTGGGAGTAGGCGCCCTGGTGGACATCCAGATGGCACGTGGCGCACTCCGTCGCCGCGACATGGGGTTCGTCAAATCGGAGATCGATGTGGCAGGAAGCGCAGTTGACCCGCTGGTGACTCCCCGTGAGGGGGAAGTCGGTCTGCATGTTATGGGAAAACGCCATGGCCTCGCGCAGCGGGGCCCAGGCCTCGGTCCGATGGCAGGCATTGCAGTCGGAGTCGATCGTGAGCACGCCGTGTGGACTTGTCCCCTGTTGGGCGTAAGCGGTAGATCCGGCCAGTGTGAGCAGCCAGACGATGAGTAGAGCGGTGCGTCTCATATTATTCTTCCCCGTGGCAGTCTTCGCAGGCCGTTGGGAGCGGACGGTAGCGGGTGAAGGGGTCCCCCTGAGAGGGTTGTTCTTCGGTGTGACAGCTTTCACAGGCGACGCGGGTATGCGCGCCGGTGAGCGAGAACCGGGTTTTTTCGTGATCGAACGAGGGAATCTCAAACGCCTGCGTGTCGTGGCAATCGTTACAGGCCTTACCCGGGAATTGATCGAGGTGCGGGTCGTCTTCGGTGTGGCAGCTGGCGCATGCGGTATCCAGCCCCCGGTACGCCGGCCCCTCGAAGCCGGCCTCCGGGCCGGCGGCTTTGTGGCATCCGTCGCAGGCTACGGTTTCGTGTTTGCCAGTAAGCGCAAACAGCGTCTCGTCATGGTCGAAGCTGCGGGCGTCGTCCCAGCGCTCGGTCACGTGGCACGACGTGCAGGCCGTCAGCCCGCGCTCGTCGGCAAATTGATCGCCGTGTGGACTATCCTCGCGGTGGCAATCCTGGCACTCGGTCTCTTCGATGGCAAAGGTCGGACGGTCGCCATCGGGGTTGTGGCACGCGACGCAGGCCGTGGCGAGGTGAGCGCCCGTGAGTTCGAAGGAAGATTCTTTTAGATGCCGTGTGATATCGTACGTCGACGGGTAGAAATCGTGCTGGTCGTGGCAATTCTCACAGACCGCTCCACCGCCGGGGCTCTCGACGAATTCCTTCTGGTGGAAATCGACGTGGCAGGAGAGGCAGTTGGTCGCCTGGAGCCGCGGGTAGGTGTTGCCGGCGGTATTCCCGATGAGGGTCACCCGTATGTCGGCGTCGCGCCGGGCGGGTTTCTGGTGGCAGGAGGCGCACTCCAGGTCCGCATGGCTCCCTATCAGTTCGTAGCCCGTCTCGTCGTGGTCGAATTTCGTTTTACTAAGCTCGGTGAGTTCGTGCCAGTCGGCGGTTTTATGGCAGGAGACACAGTCCGCCCCGAACCGGCCTTCATGCTGATCTTCGTGGCAATTGCGGCAGGAGGCGAACTCGATGGGGCGGTACAGGGCGTATTCAGCGCCGGCCGGCGTCTGCCGGGTTTCGTGGCAATTCTCGCAGGACACGTCCTGATGCCGGCCCGTCAGCTTGAACCGGGCTTCGTCGTGGTCGAAAGCCACGGCCTCTTCCCATTTCTCCGTTTCGTGGCAGGTGTCGCAGGCTTCTGTCTCAAACTGATCCTGGTGCGGGCTGTCGGGTTCGTGGCAGGATTTACACGGAGTGAGCAGGCCCAGATAGGTTTTGTCGAGCGCGTTGTGTTTCTGGTTGTAGGCCAGCACATCCGGCGCCAGGATATAGTCCGTCTGATGGCACGTCCGGCAGGCCGTTTCCTGGTGCGCCCCGGTCAGCTTAAACGTCGTTTTGTCATGCTCGAAGGCCGTGGTGTCGAAACGAACGGGGACGAAGTCGACCCCGAAGTGTTCTTTATGGCAATCCCCGCACGGCTGGGCATCGACCGTGACGTGAAAGCCGGTTTTTGCGTTGATTCGGGCCTCGATCGGTGTGTGGCAGTTCAGGCACAGGTCGTCGTTCGCGCTCCGTTGCCCGAGCGCGTGGCATTGCGTGCAGTTGGCCACGCCTTCGAGGTCGGTGTGGGCACGCGTCAGTTTACCGGGCGAGATCAACTGGGATTGGCTCGCGGTTGGGGTGAGGCATGCCGCCAGCGCAACGATCAGCAACGCCAATCGAGCCGGCGACGACGACAGATTGAGCATCAACCAGGGGGGAGTTTGTTCAGGGATTGGCGGGCCATCAGGGCCACGTCGGGGTCGTCGATCTGATCGGCAACCTCTGTCCAGATGGCGCGCGCATCTTGAAACCGGCTCATGTTCGCGAGGATAGCACCTTTGTTGTAGCGGCCGGCCGGATCGCCCGAGTAGCGCGCGAGCAGGTCATCCACCGCCTTGAGCGCCTCGTCCCACTGCTGTAGCTCGCCATAACATTGCGTGAGATCCAGCCAGACCTGCCGGTTCGCCGGGTGCAGCGCCAGATAGTGTCTATAGGTGCGAGCGGCCTCCTCGGGCTGATGCGCATCCTGCAGAAGCCGGCCAAAACGGATCAGATGCGTGGTATCATCGGGCGCTTCGACGAGGCGCATCCGTAGCGTCTCCAGCTGCGAGTGGGTCGTCGGATTGACGTTGCTCTTGTCCGGCGTGAAGGTCTCCGACGGGGTCGTGGAGGCGCTGGCCGCGGCGGGCGCGGCGGTCCATCCCGCCTCGGCGTGCGGATCCGTGGCCCGCTTCGCGCCGAACCAGAAGACAGCGAACAGCACGAAGCCGGCCAATACATAGGCCAGGAGAAATGGGCTTTGTTTCCATCGATTGGTCATGGTGTCAGCGTAGAATAGTGTCCGTCTGTTAGGTAGGTTAATGAGCCGGAAATTGGATGTAGGGACACGATACATCGTGTCCGCCCCTTGGGACGCGTAACGCCATTGTGTTAAAGAATCCAGGTATATCCAAAGGCGATCGCGACGGCGATGTGGATCAGGAAGGCGGCCAGCATCACCAGGGCGAGCGGGATGTGCAGCACGTGCCAGTAGCCAAACGCGCGCACGAATGGGCCGAGCGTCTGCCGGCGGAGCTGTAATTCGACCTGATGGAGCAGCAGGGGGACGGCTTCGCCAATCTGTTCGGTAGCGACGCCGCGTTCCAGCAATTGCCCCCGAAAACGATCCTTCAGGCCGCGTTTGCTCCATTGGAACCGCAGGGTCTGCGCCATGGCGCCCGGGATGCTGTTCGCCGCCGGCACGCCGGCCAGCAGCCGCGCGATTTCGGGCTGCCCCAGTCCCGTCATGTCGCCAAGCCGCTGCCCGAGCGCGGCCTGCGCGCGTATAATGTCGTTCGCCGAGTAGAACTGGCCGTTGGTGGTTTTGGGGATATGGACATAGACATACCGCCCGAAGATGCCGCTTGCCACCACCACGGCCATACTCCAGAACGAGATGGACGCCACGTTGCCGAACTTAAATGTGGTGTGGAGCAACACGAGGAATGGCCCCAACGTGCACAGGAAGATGTGGAATGTGAGCCAGGTCCGCAGCTTGCCGAACCGCTGCATCGCCGCCGAGCGCTTCCGAATCATATACGAACTCACCCCCACGATCATCATGAGGCTCCCGATGATGCCGAGTCCCTGGCCGATCAGGCCGGAGGGACGGAAGTGGGTGTGCGCCGGCATGTAGGCGCGCTCCTGGAGAGGCGCCATGTAATAGCCGTACCCTTCGATGAGGGGGTACACGGCAAGTGCCAGCCAGAGAACAACAAGCAGCACCGATCGGTGCGACGTCTTTTCCATGCGTCGGTATGGAGTACGATGCCGGCCAGGTCCGCGGGTCTAGTTGGAGATGGCGTCGTGCCGTGAGGAGGGTGATCCGCGAAGGGCCAGGACCAGCGGTCGAGCGACCGTGAGTCGCGTGATAGATGCTCGTTTGGAAGTCAAAAACGGTGCCGCTGCCCGGAAAAGATGCGGTAATTGCGATTAGAAGTGCGTGAGAACGCGATTAGAAATGCACATTCAGCGAAATCCCGCCCCCGTTGGCCTGTACGCGGAAGTAGCGCCCCGGGGGGGCATCGCGTTGATGGAAGCGCGTGAGGCTCACTGCCATCGCCGTCCCGATCAGCCCGCCGGCCAGCACGTCCGACGCCCAATGGCGGTGTGTGGCGATGCGGGCCAGCGCCGTCCCTCCCGCGCCGGCCGCCACCAGGCCCCAGACGATCGGGTGGTTGTAATAAAGAGCCCACGGCACCAGGATGGCGGTGGCCGCGGTGGCATGGCCGGAGGGGAAAGAGGTGTCGCCCGAGAATGGAGAGAAGACAAACGGTGAGTCCGTCTCGTCCGGCCGATGCCGGCCAACAACGACTTTGATGCCCAGAATGAGCACGCTGGCCATCCCCATAGACTGAAACGAGGTGAACGCGGCATCCTGAAACCGCCGATCGTCGGTCAGCAGGGAGATCCCCAGCACCCCGGTCAGCGGCACCAGCACGATCCGTTCGCCGAGGTGGTTCGTTACATCCAGATACTGCTTAAACGGCCCTGAATACCCCCGGCCTACGACACGCGTGATGTCCCGGTCCAGCAGGCTGAGGGTTCCGACGGCGGCGATCGCTCCGGCGGCAACCCATGCGGTCCGGCCGTCCACGGAACTGGCGAGACGATCCGGGTCCCGGTGCCCAGTCCAGCATCCGCGCGTGCGCCGGCTGGTGCGCATGGGCGACAGGTGTGCAAAACATGAACAGGACGATGACGAACGACAGCCTGCCTGTCATCGCGCCCGGGAAAGGCTGAATCACTGCGCAAGAGGAGTTTCGACTGGCGGACGCGTGCCAGACTGGCGTGCAACATCACTCGCCAGGGGAAGATGAAGGCGGACGGTAGTGCCGGTCGCCGGCTCGGAGGTGATTTCGATCGAGCCGCCGTGCATGGCGATGATCTGGTCCACGAGCGACAACCCGAGCCCCGAGCCGCTGACGATGTCGGCCGTGGTATCGGCCCGGAAGAACCGCTCGGTAACGAAGGGCAACGCGGCAGGATCGATCCCGATCCCCGTATCGGTGACGGAAAACGTGATCCGGCCGGCTTCGATGCGGGCAACCAACTCGATGCCTCCGGCCAGCGTAAACTTGACGGCATTTTCCAGTACATTTCGCAGCGCGTCGCGCACGAGATCCACATGGCCCCGTACGGGCAGGGAGGCGTCGATACGCTCCGTCCAGGTCAGGCCCTTTTCGCGGGCCCGCCGGCTGAAAAACGCGGCCTCGTCCCGGATCAGATCGGCAAGGTCGAAGGCCGTATCGCCCACCATCGCCCGGTCGCGCTCCAGCCGTGTGAGGGTCAGCAGACTACGGATGGTGCGGCTCATGCCGTCGATCTCGACGCCCAGCGTGCGGAGTGTGTCCGCATACGACTCCGCGGTGCGCGGCCGGCGCAGGGACACCTCAACCTGTCCGCGCAGCACGGTGAGCGGGGTCTGCAACTCGTGCGCGGCGTTCGCGGTGAATCGACGCATGTTCTCAAAGGCGCTCCCGAGCCGGCCCAGCAGAGCATTCAGCGTCTCGGCGAGGCGCGTCGTCTCCCAGTCGGCATCCGCCGGCACGGGGATGCGCTCGTCCATCCGGGTCGGCGAGAGGGCGTCTGCCACACGGGTGATTGTTTGCAGCGGACCCAGCGCCCGGGCCGCCACGCGGTCCGTCAGCACCAGCAGGATGATCAGCAGCGCGACGAGCCCGAGGGAAAGCCCGATGGCAAACTCGCGCAGCCGGCCCGGAATGTCTGGCTTGTAGCGGGCGATTTGCAGAAACCCGATCGCCTGCTCGTTGCGGCCCAGGATGGGGTAGTTGCCGAAATACAACGCTTCGCCATCGATCTCGATGGTATTTAGCGCGCTGATCGTTCCGATCGCCGAGGGCTGATAGGTGACCAGCGAGTCGGGAAACGGCGTGGTGAACAGCCGGGTGTTGCCCGATGCATAGACGATGGCGCCCTGGGTATCAAAAATCTGCGCGAAGTAGGGGTCCACCCGTTGTTCACGGTACAGGTGGTGCGGCTCATGCCACGAATAACGGTCGGGCGCCAGCTTGCCGTCGAGCCCGACAATGTGGAAATTGATCTCGACCGCCTCCCGCTCAAGCAGCGTCCACGCGTGATAATGCAGCCATCCGTACGTAGCCAGCCAGCTCAGTACTCCGATGATGAGAAAGGCAATCGCGAGCACCAGGCCCTGCGAGAACACCAGCCGGCGCCGGAACGTGATGCGCCGCGGGTTCGGATCGGATGAAGTGTCGGTCAACGGCGTAGAGAGAAGTCGGAGATCAGAGAGGTTCGGGCAAGAATCGGTACCCGACGCCGCGTACGGCCTCAATGCGCGCCACGCTACCCGCGTCCTGCAATTTGCGGCGGACGTACCCCACATAGACGTCGATCAAATTGGTGCCCCGGTCGAAATCGTGCCCCCATACGTCGCGATGGATATCTTCCCGGCGGAGCGCCTGTTCCTTGCGCACGATAAAATAGGCCAGCAGATCAAATTCCTTCTGCGTGAGATCGAGCGAGATGCCATCACTGAGGCACGTGCGAGCGACAGGGTCGAGCACGAGTTGCCCCTCGCGCCGGGTCTGATTGCCCGGCACCAGACGGGCACGCCGGCTCAGCGCATCCATACGTGCCAGTAACTCGTTGAAGGCGAAGGGTTTGGGTAGATAATCGTCTGCTCCGGCACGCAGGCCGGCCACGCGGTCCTCGACGGCGTCCAGCGCGGTGAGCATCAGGATCGGGAGCGCGGGGGCGTGCACTCGCAGTTGCCGGCACACTTCGATACCCGAAAGATCCGGCAATCGGATATCCAGCAATACAATGTCAAACGATTGCTCCAACCCCAGCGTGAGCGCTTTCGCGCCCTCCGTCACCCAGGTCACCTGGTAGCCTTCCTCGCGCAAGCCCTGTTCGACAAAGGCCGCGACGCGCGCCTCGTCCTCCACGAGCAAAATGTGCATGGCAATTCCCGGATAGATCGGACGTCGCTTGTTGTATCCCGCAAAATAGGTCTCACGAAGCGCGTCCGCTCACGAGAAAGGCCTTTCTCACGGTCTTCTCATGGAGTGAAGCGGACAATTAGTTCGTCTTTCCATAGTCTTAGAACATGACGTGCTTCATCCACCCGTTGCACCCTGACCGTATGTTGCGATTTCTGTATCCTTTCGTGCGCCGTGTTTCCCAAGCCGAGTCGACTCCGCTGCTCATGGCCGGAAGCGTATTCGGGCTGGCAACCCTTCTGGCGATCGGCTGCTCGGGGCCGGAGTTGCCGCCCCTGGCGCCGGCCGTCGAGGCGCCGCCGTCGCTGCAGCAGGAGGGCGAGGCGCCGGCTCGAATCGTACATCTCGATGCGCGCCAGCTCGCTCAGCTCGACGTTCAGACGGAAGCCGTATCGGCGTCCAGAATGCCATTTTCAGTACGTGCGCCGGGCGAAGTGCTGCCGGCGCCGGAGTACTTCGCGCTCGTCAGCGCGCCCATCAGCGGGCGTATCGTCCGGATCCTGGCGCACGAGGGGGAGGCTGTTCGCAAAGGGCAGGTGTTGCTCGAACTCGAAAGCCTCGAGTACGCCGGCCTGGTCGCCGACGTCCTCCGCGCCCGCGCTGAACTGAGTTACCAGCAGGCGCAGGTGGAGCGCCTTCGGCAACTCGTCGAGAAAAAGATCGCGGCACAAAACACGCTGGAGAAGGGCGAGGCGGACCTGAGCCGGGCACGCGCCGAATACAGCGCGTCGAACGCCCGCGTCGCCGCTCTGGGCCTCTCGCCCGAAACCGTCGCCAGCTGGTCCGAGGACGCCGGCGCCGGCCCCACCCTCGCCGTACGCGCGCCCATCAGCGGCGCCATCGACCGGCACGAAATCGACCTCGGCCAGTCGGTGACGGCCTATCAGGAGATGATGAGCCTGGTCGACCCCGCCCACGTCCTCGTGCGGGGCTATATCCCGCCGGAAGAAGCCGGCGCGCTGCAGGCCGGCGACTCGGTGGCGGTGCAGAGTGTCGAGGGGGAGGCGCGTTCGCTGGCGGCGGTGATCGCGACCATCAACCCGGCGCTCGGTGAGGAGAACCGCTCGGTGGTCGTCAACATCCACGCGGACACGAAGGCCGGATGGCCCCGGCCGGGACAGGCCGTGCAGGTCCTCGTCCGCGGCCTCGGCGCCGAACGGGCGCTTTCGGTGCCGCTCGACGCCCTGCTCTACGAGGGCGCCCGCGCCTCGGTGTTCGTCCGCACCCCCGACGGCGGCTTCGAGCAGCGCCTGGTCACCCTCGGCCGGCTCACGGAGGATCGCGCGGAAGTGCTGGCAGGCGTGGAGGAAGGCGAGTCGGTGGCTGTGACGCAGGTGTTTAACCTCAAGGCGCTCAGCCGCTTCGAGTTATTCGGTGAGGAGTGACACCCCCAGACCCCCTCTGCCCCCGTCCCCATCGCACTTCGTCCGCACGTCGTCATGCTGAACAGAATCATCGATTTTAGCCTCCGCCAGAAGTTTGTGGCGCTGGCGCTTGTCGTGCTGGTCGCCTTCGGCGGCGTTTCGGCCCTGGTGAATCTCCCTATCAATTCCCTGCCGGACGTCACGCCTATCCAGGTGCTGGTCATCACCAAAGCCGGCCGCTACTCGCCCATCGAGGTGGAGAAGTTGGTCAGTTTTCCGATCGAGACGGCCATGAACGGCCTGCCCGAGGTGAAGGAGGTCCGCTCCATCTCCCAGTTTGGGCTGTCCGCCGTGACGGTCGAGTTCGAGGAATCCACGGACACCTACTTCGCCCGCCAGCTCGTCAGTCAGCGGTTGCAGAGTGTGGTGGATGTGCTGCCGGCCGGCGTCTCCGCCCCGCAGCTCGGGCCCATCTCTACGGCGCTTGGCGAGATCTATCAGTACCGCGTCCGCGGGGACGGCCATACGCTGACCGAGTTGCGGACGATTCAGGACTGGCTCGTGGCGCCCCAGCTCAAAACCGTCGAGGGCGTCACGGAAATCACGGCGTTCGGCGGGTACGTCAAACAATTTGATGTGATCATCTCGCCGGACCGTCTGCGGACCTATGGGATCGGGCTCAAGGAGGTGATGGAGGCGATCGAACAGAACAACAGCGTGTCCGGCGGTAACTACCTCACCCATAACCGCGAGCAATACATCATCCGCGGATTCGGGCAGATCGGGGCGGCGGCGGATGTCGAGCAGGTGGTGGTGACACGCCTCGGCGGCCGGCCCATCTACGTCCGCGACGTCGCCACCGTCCGCGAGGGGCGGCAACTGCGCCAGGGGGCTGTCACGCAGGACGGGGAGGGCGAGGTGGTCACGGGGATTGTGATGATGCTCCGCGGCGGCAACGGGCGGGACGTCATCGCGGCCGTCGAGGCCCGGGTGGAGGAAATCAACGCCGGCCTGCCCGAGGGCGTGACGATTGAAAAGTTTTACGACCAGTCGGATCTCATCGAGCGCACCACCGGCACCCTGGAGGTCAACCTCGTCGAGGGCGGCCTGCTCGTCGTCGCGGTGCTGCTCATCATGCTCGGGGAGGTCTCGGGGGCGCTCATCGTGGCCTCGGTCATCCCCATCTCGATGCTCTTCGCGTTCATCGGGATGCGCGAGTTCGGGCTTGCGGCGAACCTGATGAGTCTGGGCGCCATCGACTTCGGGATGGTGGTCGATGGGTCGGTCGTGATGATCGAGAACATGGTGCACCGATTACAGGAGAACCAGCGCCGGCCGGTCCAACAAGTGCTCCGCGAAGCCGCGCACGAGGTCGCGCGCCCCATCTTCTTCGGGGTGCTCATCATTCTGCTCGTGTACGTCCCCATCGTCACGTTCGAGGGCATGGAGGGCATCCTGTTTCGCCCGATGGCCATAACGGTGGCGACGGCCGTCCTGGGGTCCCTGATCCTGACACTCGTCTACATCCCCGCCATGGCGGCCATCGTCTTCCGAAAAGGGATCCGGATGCGCCGCAACTACCTCATGGAATGGCTGCGTCCGCTGTACCGCCGGTTCCTTGAGGCGTTCCTGGATCGTAAGGTCGTCGTCTTCGGGGTCGCTCTTGTGGTTCTGGTGGGTGCGCTGCTGCTCGTCCCGTTGCTGGGCACCGAGTTTTTGCCCGAGCTAGACGAAGGGTCGATCCTGGTCGAACAGGTCCGCATGCCCAGCGTGACGCTCGAGGAGTCGGTCGAAAACGCCAACTGGTTCGCCGGCAAGATCATGGCGAACATCCCCGAAGTGGCGACGGTGGTGCCCAAAACGGGACGGTCCGACCTGGCGAACGACTGGATGGGCGTGCACCAGACAGACGTCTGGATCCTGCTCAAACCGCGTGAGGAATGGCGGCCGGGGGTGACGAAGGAGCGCATCGAGCAAGAGATCCAGCCCTACCTCGAGTCGGAACCGGGCCTTGCCTACAACTTCACCCAGCCGATCGCGATGCGCGTGGACGAGCTGACGAGCGGCGTCAAGTCCGATGTCGCCGTCAAGGTCTTCGGCGAGGATCTGGACGTGCTGCAGGGCATCGGCGACGCCATCAGCCGCGTCTTACCTGCGCTGCCCGGGACTGCCAACTACTTTGTAGAGCAGACCATCGGCCAGCCCTATCTGAACATCGACATCGACCGCGCGGCGGTGGCCTCGTTCGGGTTGAATGTGGATGAGGTGCAGCGGATCGTGGAGGCCGGCATTGGCGGACAGGCGGCCGGCGAGGTCTTCGAGGGACAGCGCCGGTTCGACATCGTCGTTCGGTACCCCGAAGCCATTCGCGACGGGTTTCACGACATCATGAACGTCCCCGTCTCGCTGCCCAACGGCGACCACATCCCGCTGAACCGGGTGGCGCGGATCCACGCCGAAGAGGGGCCCCGCGAGATCGCGCGCGAAAACGGCTGGCGTCGCGTGATCGTGGGCGTCAATCTCGATGGGATCGACATCGGCACCTATGTTTCGAACTTGCAGGACGCCATCGAGCGGGAGGTGGATATTCCCGCCGGCAACTTCATCGTCTACAGCGGCGCCTTCGAGGAGCAGCAACGCGCGATGCGGCACCTGCTGGTGGTCGTCCCGCTCGCGCTCCTCATCATCCTCGTCCTCCTCTACATCACCTTCGGGCAGATGCGGTATGCGTGGATGATCTTCCTGAACCTCCCCTTCGCGCTCTCCGGCGGCATCTTCCTGCTCTGGGTCCGCGACATCTACCTCTCGGTCTCGGCCAGCATTGGCTTTGTCGCGCTGTTCGGGGTGGCCGTGCTGAACGGCGTCGTGCTCGTGGCACACCTCAATACGCTCCGCGCCCGCGGCCTCGGGGTACGGGAGGCGACGATCACGGGCGCCGTGGACCGCCTGCGGCCGGTGCTGATGACGGCCCTCGTGGCGAGCCTCGGGTTCATCCCGATGGCCTTTAATGTCGGCCCCGGATCGGAGGTGCAGCGCCCGCTCGCCACCGTCGTGATCGGCGGCCTCTTCACCGCGACGCTGCTCACCTTGTTGGTGCTGCCGATGGTCTACCACTGGCTCGAATCCGGCCGCCCGATGCGGAAGGAGGAGCATTGGGATGAGACGCCGCTGGAAACGTCGCCGAAAACGCTAGCTGAATAATGAGGATGGGTAGATCACATTGGATCGGGATGGCGATGCTGCCGCTGATGGCCGGCCTCGCCGGCGCTGCGGGCACCGCCGTCGCGCAGCAGCCCACCGGCTGGCTGACCGTACAGGATGCGCTCACCTACGCGGAAGCGAATAGCCCCGCCCTGGGCCGGATGCGCGCATTACAAGAGGCCAGCGCCGGCGAACGCCTCGCCAGCTTCGGGATCGACGACCTGCAGGTGAGTTACGCCCGCGAGGGCATCCCGACCGCCGGCGGCGACTTCAGCGAACAGCGCTGGGTGATCGGGCAGTCGTTTGATTTTCCGCTGCAGACCTACTACCGGCTCAAACGGGTGGGCGCGCAGTCCTCGGCGCTGACGCACGGCGTGGAAGCCGCCCGGCGCGACCTGCGGAGCCGCGTCAAGACGGCGTATACGGAGGTGCTCTACACCCAGGAATTGCTCCATCTCAGCCTGCAGAGCGTCGAACTCGGCGAGTCGCTCAAAGCGGCTGTCGCGGCCCAGGTGGCGGCCGGCGCCGCCGCGGAGCTGGACGAGATGAAGGTGGATCTCCAACTCTCGGAAGCCCGCAGCGTGCTCGAGGATCGACTCCGCCTCTATGAGGACGCGCGGTACGCGCTGTACCAGGTGATCGGCCTCGATCCCGGGGAACAGGTCTATGGCGTCGTCTTCCCGGATACGATGACGTATCTCGATATCGCGCTGTCTCAGCAAGAAGTGCTCGCCCGGTTGCCGGCGCAGCCGGAACTCGCCGGCGCCGACGCCACCGTCCGCGCCGCCCGGCTGTTCACCCTGGAAAAACGCAGTGCAGCCCTGCCGCGGCTGCAATTGGCCTATTGGCCGCAAGACTTTGGGGGTGGCTACCGCTTTCGGGCGTTCGAGGTGGGCTTCACCGTCCCCCTCTGGTTCGCCCTCAATAACCGGGGCGCCATCGTCCAGGCCCGCGCGCGAGAGCAATACGACCGATGGAGCCGGCAGGACGTCGGCCTCACCCTCAAACGGGACATCGAGCGCGCCTGGCACGGCTACGAGACCAGCAAGCTCACGATCGACCGCTACGCCGAAACCGTCCATGCCCTCGCCGACGACCTCCTCGCCCGCACCCGCGAAGGCTACGAACTCGGCCAGCTCGACCTCCTCACCCTGCTCGATACCCAGCGGACGTATCTTTCGGCGCAGGCGCGGTACTACGATGCCCTGCGCACCTACTACGTCAATCTTATCGCGCTCGAACGGTATCTCCAGCGCGAATTGGTCTTTACCAGGTAGTCGAGGCCGCCTTTTTTCCTCCTGCGAGGGATTTTTTTGTCGTGCTCGAACTCCACGAAAAAACACTCGTTGAAGTGGGCTATGCGTAAAGCTACGTCACTGTTCCTTCACCTAGCTTCGCTGACTGCCTCGTGCTCGCAAGGCCCGGTGGAAAAGAGCGAGAGTACCGACATGACATTTTCCATTCAGGTGGCTGGGCCAGAGCATGCTCCTCTGGCGGAAGCTATTTGCACCCTTATCGAAGACGCGGCCAAAAAACGAGGGACCGGTATCGCCAAGCGGGACCCGGAATATATCCGCAAGAAAATGAACGACGGCAAGGCGGTCATCGCGCTCTGTGGCGACGCTCTTGCCGGCTTTTGTTACATCGAGACGTGGGGCCACGGGAAGTATGTGGCCAACTCGGGCCTGATCGTGGCGCAGGAGTACCGCAACTTCGGGCTGGCGCGTCGCATCAAAGAGCATGCGTTTACGCTTTCCCGCGAGAAATTCCCGCAGGCGAAGCTGTTCGGGATCACGACCAGCCTGGCGGTCATGAAGATCAACTCGGACCTCGGCTATCGGCCGGTGACGTTCTCCGAGTTGACAACCGACGAGGAGTTCTGGAACGGCTGCCGCAGCTGCCCAAATTTCGATATCCTCACCCGCACCGAGCGCAAGATGTGCCTTTGCACCGGGATGTTATACGATCCGGAGGTAGAGGAAAAGCGGGAACGGAAGACCACGGAGCAGGTGCTCGAGGGCCAGGAAAAGCCCGTGGAAGCGGCGCATTGACGCCGGGCGACGTCTGAGCCTCTGACTATCCAGGCGGCCGGCATCAGAGCCGGCCGCTTTTTTTCGTGCCGATGGCCTGCCTTCAGGCCGTATACGGCTCTTCAACAGCCATTAGTTCTTCTAATTCCGGCAACTCAGGGACCCGCTCGAACGAGATCGACTCTTCCTCCGCATGGTCATCAGACGCCGCACGCTTCGGCTGGGGCAGCGGGAAGAGGTCGGCCGTCGACACGCCGTTGCCATCCAGCTTTTCGATGATCTCCCACAGATCCGTCGTGATCTCGATGAGCTGGTTCGAGCGCTCGCGCTCTTCTTCAAGCTGAGACTGCAGCCGCTTGTTCTCGGCGCGGAAGCTGACGTCCAACTTGCACAGATACTGATACATCTCCTTCAGCGCCCGGGCGTGCAGCTCTTTTTGCTCCTGGAGATGGGTGATGTGTAATTCGCAGGAGGCCAGTTTTTCCTCGCAGGAGGCGCGTTCACCCGTTTCCGCCACAGGGGTCTCGGGAGTGGCGTCCGCTTGCATGAGCTTGCGCAGGAAGTTCTTCGTCATGACACACTGAATGGCTAGAGGTTCGTGCCGCGGGACGGGGGGATCGGCGGTAGAGCGATAATTTTAAGCTTCGCAAGATCTGTTCCACAATCCTTGTCTCACGCCGGCGGCAACCGCGCGAACGCATCGAGGGCGGCGTCTCGCGCGCGACCGTGCTCGAGCATTGGTTCCGGATACCCCGCGCCTGCCGCAAAGAGGGGGGCCATCCAGGGGGCATGCACCTGTGCGGCCGGGAATCGAGCCAGTTCGGGCACCCAGCGGCGGACGTACGCCCCGTCGGGGTCGAAGCGCTCGCCCTGGCTGACGGGGTTGAAGATCCGGAAGAACGGTTGCGCGTCGGCCCCGCAGCCGGCGGACCACTGCCAGCCCTGGGTGTTGTTCGCCAGGTCGGCATCGACGAGGGTATCCCAGAACCAGCGCGCGCCGGCCTGCCAGGGGATCAAGAGGTCTTTTGTCAGAAACGACGCCACGATCATACGGACCCGGTTGTGCATCCACCCGGTGGCCCACAGTTCCCGCAAGCCGGCATCGACAATCGGATAGCCGGTCTGCCCGCGTTGCCAGAGACGCAGCGCGGCGGGGTCCTCCCGCCACGGGAAGGCGGTGAAGCGGGGGTTTAACGGCTGATCGGTGGTGCCGGGAAAATGGAACAGCAGGTGATAGGAGAACTCACGCCAGGCGATCTCGCTCAGAAACACCTGCGCCGGCTTGTCGCCCGCCGGCATACGCTCGCGTACGGCGCGCCAGATGGTGTGCGGGCTGATCTCCCCGAAACAGAGATGGGGGGACAGGCGCGACGTGCCCGGCCGGTCCGGGCGGTTGCGGTCCGTGTCATAAGCGCCGGCCGGCCCATCCAGGAAACGAGCCAGCGCCCGCCGGGCCCCCGCCTCGCCCGGCTCCCAGACGCCATAAAAGCCGGCGTCCCACGGGAGAGTCGGAAGGAGACGCAGCCGGTCAATGGGGACAGAGGCCGGCATCGATGCGGGGGCACGCCCGATCGAGAGGTTGACCTCGGGCAGTGGCGCGCCCAGTTCGGGTTGCTGCTGGAGCTTTTTCCAGAACGGGGTGAAAACCCGGTAGGGGGTGTCTCCGCCCGTTCGGATCTCGTCCGGGTTGTGGAGTAGCGCCCCGTTGTGGATGGAAACCGTGACGCCCTCGGCGCGCAGCGCCCGCGCCACGGCATCGTCCACCCGACGACCGGCCGGCTCATACCGCTCGTTCCAGCAAATGGCCGTCGCCCCGGTTTCGCGTACCAGCGCCTGGATGGTTTCCAGCGACGTCCCTTCACGCACGACCAGCCCCGTGCCGTGCTCCACGAGCTGGCGGTTCAGCGCGGTGAGAGCATGGTGCAGCCACCACCGGCTCGCGGCGCCGGGTTGCCACGGCGCCTCCTCTTCCGGGGCCCAGATGAATAGGGGGATGACCGCTCCCGGCCGGTTCAGCGCCCAGGCGAGCGCCGGATGGTCGGAGATGCGGAGGTCGCGACGAAACCAGACAAGCGTGGCGGACATGCGGGACGGGGCTAGTGTCGGGCAAAATAGAACCGGCCGGCATGTATCGCTACATACCGGCCGGCCAAGGGTCTATCGGATGGAGTTATTTGATCAGGAGCATCGTGCGCACCTGCGATCCGCTCGGACTTTCGATCCGGTACAGGTAGCTACCCGTGGGCAGGCCAGCGGCATCGAAGCTGACCTCCGCGCGGCCGGCGGCCATCGCCTGGTCCACGAGTACGCGCACCTGGCGGCCCAGCATGTCGTACACAGCAAGGCGAACCTGCCCGGCTTCGGGAAGCGCGAATGCGATGGTTGTCACGGGGTTAAACGGGTTCGGGTAGTTGGCCTCGAGGGCAAACTCCGTCGGGACGGCGTCGATGGCTTCGTCGGCGAGGGCGACCTCATCGAAGGCTTCTTCGCTGTGCCCGGAGATACCGGCCGAGCGGCCCACCTTGCCGGCCGAGTCGATCACGACAAACGAGGCGCTCAGGGCCGTGCCCGCGGTGCCGCCGGCACGCTTCTGGTCGTACGGCGTGGCCACCAGGGTATGATCGCCGACCGGGAAGGCCCCGTTCAAGTAGTCGCCGCCAAGGTCGCCAAACAGGGCGAATGGCGCGACGTTCTCGAGCCGGCTGTAGCCGATCGAATCGATCTTGAACCAGACGCTTTCGACCCCATCGCTCACGTCAGCCCGGAGGTTGACCTTCGCGGGTAGCGCGGCGACATCCAGGGTGTCGCCAGGCATGAGATGGACGAGATCCATATCGGTTTCGGCATCGACCAGCACAAACCCGGTTACCGCGTTATCGCTACTGACGACCGTGAAGGAGACGGTGGCCATCTCCAGCATCATCCCGCCGGCGTTGGCCTCGGCAAACGCTTTCGCCGTCAGCGTATGCGATCCCACGGGCAGCCGCCCGCCGGCAAAATTACCGTCGACATCGCCGAAGAGGGCGTAGGGCGCGTCGTTTTCAACGCGGATCGCCACGAGGTCATTCAGGTCGAACTGCACGCTGCCGGCATCGCCGGTCAGGTTGGCACGCACGTTCAAGCCCAGGGGCAGCGCGTTCAGGTCGAGCATCGCGCCGTCGACGATGGGGTCGAATCCCGCTATCGGCTCGTCCGTCGCCGCGTCGATCAGTGACAGGCTGGCGCCGGCGGGTACGTTGGCCGGCAGCAGGGCCGTGGTGCCGTCGGCGAAGACGGCGAGGAGGCCAAAGGCCGGGTCGGTGCTGTCGGCCGGGGCGAGGAAGCCGGAGGCAAGGACCGCAATGGCGGCATTAGCGGCGCCGGAGAGGTCGGCCACGTAGGAAGCGGCGACGGCGCTGTTGTCGGCTAGTTCGATGTCGATCGCGTAGGAGGCCGGCGGGACGGACAGGTAGCCGGCGAATCCGCCGAAGCTGATGTCGTCCACCAGGATGCCGGCGCCGCGTGCGGAGACGTCGACCGTCGGGGCGTCGGGGGCGCCGTGGAAGACGAGGAGTTCGACATTGCCGGCGGTGGCGGCGGCCTCACGGGCGGGGGTGTAGATGAAGAGGTCGAACGCCGGGTTGCCGGCGCCCGCCAGCGGATCGCCGGCGGCGACGACGAGGTAGGTCTCATCGGCGGCGAGGCCCGGGGCATCGATGGTTTTGGTGAACACCGGGCTGCTGTTATCCGCGGCGGTTGCGCCGGTGATGTCGATCTTGACGGCGACGCCGGCAGGGAGGTCGACAAACGGCGTGGCGGAACGGAAGACGAAGTCGTCGAGGGTCAGCACATCGTTGATGTAGACGTCGACGACGCCGGCGGCGGCGTAGGGCGAGTTGTGCACGACCTGTACGCGGGCCGTCTGCGCGAGAACAGATGGGGCGGCCAGGATGAGAGCCAGGCAGAGCAGGAGGAACCTGCCTGGTGCGCTGAGCTTTTTAGAGCGAGTTACAATGTTCATAGCTAAATACGAGTCTGGGTGATTAAACGTGGGCCCCACCCGCGGTGGGTAACATCGAAGGTGGGGCCGTTCTCAGGGTATTGGTCGTGCTGCAGCTTTTCCATAACACAGCCGGCTGTGTAATTGACTACCCCGACGTGTATCTCGCAATAAACGCTTCCGAACGAACCCACGGTATGTACTGGCGTACCCCCTGCGATCTCCATGCATGACATCCCGTGTTCTACCACCCGCCCTCGTTGCCATCCGGCCACGCCGACTCGGGTGCGTCTGGTCGCGCTTGCGCTCTCCTTGATACTTATGGGTGTCGAATCGGCCAGCGGCCAGGCCTCTCCCATAGAGCGGCTGCGCGCCTTCTTCCTCGCAAGCGTCGAGGACGAGACCGCTATCGAGGCGGCGAACGTCTACCTGACGTCGCTTCCGGGTGAGGCTGCCCCTGAAATACGCGCGTACGGCGCCATATTTGAGATCATGCGTGCCCGACACGCCTTCTGGCCCGTGCGCAAGATGCACCATCTGAACGCCGGCCTGCCCGTGCTCGATGCCCTCGTCACCGATCATCCTGACCATCTGGAGATCCGGTATCTTCGGCTCATGGCCTGTTATTATCTCCCCCGTTTACTGGGAAGGGGATGGTCCGTCGAGGCCGACCTCCTGGCGCTGGCGGAGCTGCTGCCGGGGGCGGCGAGGGCGTATCCGGCCGGGCTTTATCGCGAGATGGTGCGGTTCGTGGTCGACTCCGAGGTGGTATCCGAGGAGCAACGGCACGGGTTGCGCAACGCGCTCGCGGCGTCGGAACGCGCCGGCGGCGTCACCACGGGGCCGGCCGCCGGAGGATACTGATCCACCTACCGGTCCACCTGCAGATTCAACGCGTACGATATGATCGACGAAGTCATACTAGTAGATGCGGACGACCGCGTGCTCGGCTCGGCCGAGAAGCTGTCTGTCCACCGCGACGGCCAGCTGCATCGCGCGATCTCCGTCTTTGTGCTGAATACGCGTGGGGAAATGTTGCTGCAGCAGCGCGCCAGCGACAAGTACCATTCCGGAGGGCTGCTCTCGAACACGTGTTGCAGCCATCCGCGGCCCGGCGAGGCCACGGAGGCCGCCGCGCATCGCCGGCTTCAGGAAGAGATGGGATTTGACTGTCCGCTCAAGCCGATTTTCTCGTTCACCTACCGCACCGATTTTGGAAACGGGTTGATTGAACACGAGCTGGACCACGTCTTTCTGGGTTATTTCGCCGGAACGCCGTCGCCGGACCCCGCCGAGGTCGAGGCCTGGCGCTGGATGCGCGTCGATGCGATCGCCGACGACATGGCGCGCCGGCCCGAGGCGTACACCTACTGGTTTCGGCACATCTTCCAGCGCGTGGTGGACGTGCTCGATTGATCCGGGTCTATTCTTTCCCGACCTGGATGCCCGCCAGATGCTCCAGCGCCTTGACAAGCGCGTGATTACCCTCCGCGCCGAGGCCCTGGTGCTGGAGGGTGCCGTAGAGTTGATAGACCAGGCTGGTGCCCAGCATCGGGACGCCGAGCGATTTGCCGGCCTCGAGTACGAGGCGCAGGTCCTTTTGCTGGAGGTCGATCGTAAACCCCGGACGCCAGTCGCGCTTGATCACCTGCGGGCCGCGGTTGCTGAGCATCCAACTGCCGGCCGCGCCGCCGGACACCGCCGCCAGCGTCTTCTCGAGGTCGAGTCCGCCAGCCTCCGCCAACACCAACGCCTCGCCGACGCCGAGCATCGTTACTACGACCAGGATTTGATTGATAAGCTTGACCGTCTGTCCCGCCCCGACGCCGCCGACGTGCGTGATCGTCTTGCCCATGGCCTCGAAATAAGGCATCGCCCGCTCTACCTGGGCGGCCTCCCCGCCGACCATGATGCTCAGCGTGCCGCGTGCGGCCCCCTCGCTGCCGCCGCTGACCGGAGCGTCCAGCATGTGGATGCCTCGTTCCTGCAACCGCTTCGCGATCCCGCGCGTGGCTTCCGGGCTGATCGTGCTCATGTCGATCACCAGCGAGCCCCGAGCCGCGCCCTCGAGCACGCCCCCCTCGCCTAGAATCACCTGTTCGACATCCGGCGTGTCGCTAACGCAGGTGATGATCATCTCGCAGCGCCGGGCAAGGCTGGCCGGGTCCGTCGCCTGCGTGGCGCCCGCCACCACCAGCGCCTCCGCGCGCGACGCCGTACGATTCCAGACACACACTTCGAAGCCGGCCTTGAGGAGGTTGGCGGCCATGCCGCGCCCCATGATGCCCAGCCCGATCAGACCGACGGGAGTTGCCATAAAACGGATACTACGTTATTGGGTGGAAGGTGGCCACATGATAGGGGAAAAGCCATTGCGCATCAACCCGCTTTGGAAGCGCCGGCGCAGGGCGCGGGACAAAAGGCGCATAGGCGTTGCGTGGAAGACCCAGTCGGCGTGCGCGGAACAGGAATCGGATCCCCCGGGGCGTTGCCTATCATAGGACCACCCACTGCCTATCCTGGCTGAAAACCCCCAAAACGATATGAACCTGCTCCGCATCAACGATCAGCTTCTGAATGTCGATCTGATCCAGACGGTTAAAATCCGTGGCAACGAGGTCACCCTGTATCTGCTCGATCTCGAAATCCAGTTTCATGGCGAAGAGGCGGTGGCGCTGAAGCACTGGTTGCTCAACAATGCTCGGGACCTCTCGAACCAGAAAATGACGCAAGCCCTCGAGCCTTCCGGCTACAGTTCGGGAGATGGAGCGGCAAATTCGGGCGTCCAGCTGTTCAAAGTGCCGCTTACCTAACTCGTTTATCTACGGCCGGCCACAATTGACCTAACCAAGCTGTGTCTAAAGTGTGGAATCTTTGCCTCAAAAGCATGGAGCCAGCCGCAAGCGAGGAGCTATGTGGCGAAATTATATCAGAATGAGGCTTCGGCAACCCGGGGAGCGAACACAGGGGGATTCCCCTACATGGCGCTCTTCTCTTTGAGCCAAAAGTAGATAGACGGCCTCATAGCGATTAGTTATACTAGTGTTGATCAATTATTACCTGCACAAAACTGTACATCAACATGGCACACGAAGAGAACAACAAGGTGGGATGCGATGCGTCCCCGGGTTCTGAGGTTTCGGCACCCGTAATCTGGAATCGAAGGGCCGTTTTGAAGACGGTCTGGTCCGTGCCCGTAATTGCGGGGCTCGCCCTCATGAACACCGCATCATCGATGAGCGGAGGAATGAACGGCGGACCCGGCAATGGCGGCGGACCCGGCAACGGCGGTGGTCCCGGCAACGGCGGTGGTCCCGGCAACGGCGGCGGTCCCGGCA
>JAWXAX010000012.1 GCA_034439735.1 Rhodothermales bacterium
CGGCGCGCGCCGTAACCGATCAAGAGGTGTAGCCGATGACCGTACTCTACTTTCTCGTGCCGCTGGCGCTGCTTCTGGCGGGTGCGAGCGTGCTGGCCTTCTGGTGGGCCAGTTCGAACGGGCAATTCGACGATGTACACACCCCGGCGCTCCGTGTCCTCATGGATGATGCGCCGACCCCTCCTTCACCCCCAACGATTCCATCATGAGCTCTGATATCCGACTGATTGCGCCTGTGAACGACGGCTTTGCCGATGCCGGCGCCGCGATCTTTTCCTGGAGCGCCTCCGCGCATGCCGATATGTATCGGCTACAGGTAGCCCGCGACAGTGCGTTCCTGGATGTGGTGTTCGATGCGCGTATTCCGCGGACGGACACGTTTACGCTGTTCAACGCCCTGCGCCCGCGCCAGGAAGCCTACCACTGGCGGCTGCAGCTGGTCCGAGCCGGAAGTGAAGGGTGGAGCGAAGCCGCCACCTTCCGCGCCGTGTCCGATGTACAGACCGCTGCACAGACCGCTGCACAGACGAAGCGGGCCGCGGGCATGGCCGCGCATCCTCGACCGGCCGGAAACGGTGCGCCGACAAGCCGTCCCGTGGCGGCGCGTCACGTCGTCCAGGAGGGTGCACCGGCACCCTATCTGACGGAGACGACCCCGGCCGGCATGGCGACGACCGTCCTGGTCATTACGATCGTGATGCTCGTCGTCATCGGGTGGTTCGTTTCGATGGGGCGGATCTGGGGATGAGCGCCGGACGCCGTGATGAGTTCGTAGGCAGGCACCTTGATTCCGGGGGATGGGGTCACGCGGCGGCGGGCACCACCTCGGCGAGTTGTTCCTTGAGCCACGTGCGAAGTGCCTCGCAATCGATCGTATTGGTTCCGGGCTGGCTGTTGTCGGCCTTCCATGCCTGGTAGTCAATCTGCCGTGCGAGGGGGCTGCCTGTCAGCTTGTTGTCGGTTACGACTCCCGCGCAGGGCGCCGCATCCGGCAGGGTCGTTTCGGAGACGGCATCGGCCGAGCAGGGCGTGTAGCCGAGGCTGAGCAGCAGATACCGCACGAGCATCGCTTCGTCTTCGTTGGATAACTTGACCGCGACGCGAGGTCTCGCGGCGGCGTCGCCAACTGGCGCGGCGGTTTCAGAGTTAGCACTCGGCGTCCCGAGGATGTAGGACGCCAGCTCGTCCACCTTGGCCGGCAGACCCACGATCATCTCTCCGAGTTCTTTTTCGGACAGACGCGCATGCGGCATCAGCCGGAATGACTCGACGAGCACATGTGTCGTCCCGCTATGCCCGATGGCTGCAACCTTCACGAGCAGGTTGGCGCTGCGAACAAGGTTGCCCAGGGTTCCGAAGACGACATCGGGCTTGTCGTGGTGAAACTCGATCGCGTGTACGAGCGAGTCCGGCAGCCGCCACTGACGTCCGACGATTCCCCCAATCATGGCATGCGTGTGGCCGGCGTGGAGCTGTTCGAGTTGATGCAGTGGACTATCAGAATGCGCCGCTTCGGCGAGCAGCTGGCCGTATGCTTCGCTGCTATGGTAGAGCATGACGAGCTTTCCAAAGTCGTGTAACAGCCCACAGGTGAAGGCCTCCTCCGCGTACGGCATGCCGGTGCAGGTGGCCACAAAGCGGGCAGCGATGGCGACGGCGACGGAGTGTTTCCAGAATCGGTCGTCGCCTCCGGGCCAGGCCACGCGGGTGGCCGCCTTCAGGCTGCGCATCGCATCAACCATGACGATATTGATCACTACATCTCGCCCCAGCATCACCAGAGCGCGGGAAAGGTCGGTGATCGGCCGGCGAACCCCGTGGCGCGAAGAATTGGAGTGTTTGATGAGCGCGCTGCTCAACGACGCATCTGTCGCGATCACACGCGAGATGGCGCCAAAATCAATGGGCACCTGACGCGCGAGCTTGAGCACTTTGAACGCCAGAAGAGGAGGCGAGGGGATGGCACCGGTAATCGCTTGCATCGGGTCTATGACACGAATCCGTACACAGGGAGAGAGGACTCACCTACGTATCGGCGAACGCATCTCGGAGGGAAAGGGTTGACGCTATTTCTAGCCAACGTACCGCCTCGCCCATCTCGCGGAACACCTCTTTTTCCCCATGGCAACGCTTGGTTTGGGCAAGAATAGCACGCGCGAAGGTGTAGTCGATAAAGCGAGGGGCGACGACGGCGACCCGCCCCACGAGGCCGGTTGTGGGCGGCCGGCGACGCGCGAGCTTGACCAGGTTCATCATATCCGGCCAGTCGACCACCAACTCCGAAATGTCCCGACCATCCCAGAATTGATGGTAGGACGTCAGGCAATGTGGATCGCGCCAGATGGTATCGAGCGTCGAGATGATATCTTCGCCCGATACGAGACCAGAAAGCCGAAGGTGGACGATGCCTTCCTTTTTCATTACTTGATTCGCGATCGCCATAACTATGGATTGGCCGATGTCGAGAGAGGGTGTCTGGACATCTTCAGGAAGTGCTGTTGTAGATGTCCATTCCTGCTTCACAAGGGGTAGACCAATCCAGTATTCCGGGCGTTCTGGCCCTTTGTTGTGCGTAAAAATGCAACGTATGCCGCGAAATGGGTCACAAGATCGGACGTATCCAGACGAGGAACCACCGGCCGGTGCGGTGGGGTCAATGGTGCCCGCCGAGGCTTCGGAGGACGGTCATGATCCCCAGTGCGATGAGCAGGAGGCCAGTGGCCAGGTTGATGCGCTGGCGCCAGTAGGGTTTGATGAACTGGCCGGCCCAGGCCAGGCCAAACAGCGCTGGCAGCGTCCCGATGCCAAATAGCGCCATGGTGAGCGCGCCGTGCCAGGCGCTGCCCGCGGCGCCGGCCTTGAGCAACATGGCGTAGACGAGCGGGCAGGGCAACAGGCCGTTCATCACCCCGACACTCAGCGCCCCCGATGCGCCGCCACGTTCGAACAATCGCTTGAGCGTCTTACCAAGCCACCCTGTGGCCTTCGCGATCAGCCGGCCGCCGGCCAGCCCGCGTTGCCCGAAGAGGTAGGCCACTCCAGCGACGATCAGCAACCCGCCCAAGACCATCCCCAGCAACTGTTGCCCCCCCATGAGGTGATGCATCACAGCCCCGCCGCCGCCAACCAGCAGGCCGAGGACGGCGTAGCTGAAGGTCTTCCCGATCCCATACAGCCCCATGCGCAGCGTGCGGGGGCCGGCATCCGGGGAGAGATGGGCGATCATGAGCGGAAACCCGCCGCACATCCCGATGCAGTGCGCACTCCCGAGCACGCCGGCCAATACGATGAGCAGCACGTCGGTCATGGAGCCGGCGAACAGGAGTCGGAGCGGTCCACGCCGGCGACGCGGACCAGCCGATCCAACCGCAGCGGCGCCTGGTCAGGGTAGGCCTCTAGAACTACGAATTCCTCCGCGCCCCGCGCGTACACGTCCAGGACGCGGGTGTCCAGATGCAGCGCCTCGCCGGCGTCGTTCAGGTAAACGACCGCGCAGGGGCGGCCGAGGACGGCCTGGGCCTCAAGGATGTCGTGGAAGCCGCAGTCGATGGGGATATAGGGTGTGGAATCCATGGCTGATGCTCTGATTGGTGCACGTACTCGCCGGTAACCGAATGGTTGCCCCGGCCGGCCGTTCGGGAGACGCTGCAAGCGCGACGAGTCCAGAGCATCCTTTCTTGCCCAACTCACACGGACCCATTCTGTGTTGCGCGCACCCACGATCCTGTTTCTCGTGATTCTTTCGGCGCCCGGCTGCTCCCGGGAGCAGCCCGTGGGCGTCCTCGCGCCGGCCCCACCAGCACAGCAGAATTTGAGCCGGAAGTCGGCCTTTGAACACGGTGACTACCGC
>JAWXAX010000013.1 GCA_034439735.1 Rhodothermales bacterium
CACCGGCTTGAGATAGCCGACGGCGGTCGAACAACGCAGGCCGTTGCGGGTCGTATTCTGGAAATAGCCCACGCCTTCCATGCGGGCCCCGTTGACGTCTTCGTTGCGTTCTATCCCGGCGCTTTCGGCCGCCGAAATGAACAGTTCACTGATCTTCCTCTTGATGCGCACGTCGGATACGGCCTGGGGGCCGCCGACGCCGTGGAAGGCGTCTTCGCCACGCTCCTGGTCTTCCGATCGCTTGAAGTAAGGCAATACGTCGTCGTAGCCCCAGCCTGGGTTTCCGAGCTGGCGCCAGGTATCGAAATCCGACCGGTGTCCCCGGATGTAGAGCAGGCCGTTGATTGAACTCGAGCCGCCAAGCACCTTGCCGCGCGGCCACTTGACCCGGCGCCCGCCCAGGCCCGGGCACGGCTCGGTCACAAAGCACCAGTCCGTCGCCGGGTTGTGCATGGTCTTGAAGTAGCCCACCGGCAGGTGGATCCAGATATTCCGGTCCGGCCCGCCAGCTTCGAGCAACAGCACGCGGCTGGCGCCATCGGCGGTCAGCCGGTTGGCGAGGACGCAGCCCGCGGACCCCGCGCCGACGATCACATAGTCGAATTCCCCTTCCAAGGCGATTTTCCTAGTTCAGGCCCCATTTGTAGCCGACCGTGGCTATCCAGGGCACGTAGATGAGCAGCAATACGAACGCAAGCAACAGGAATACAAACTTGAGCGAAGCCTTGCTGATGGCCTCGATGCTGATCCTGGAGAGGGCGGACGCAACGAAGAGGTTGACGCCAAGCGGCGGGGTCATGAAGCCGACTTCGCAGAGTACGACGAAAATGATGCCGAAATGGACCGGGTCGACACCGAGCTTCACCACCACGGGCAGGAAGATGGGGGTGAGGAGCACCACCATGCTCAGGGTTTCCATGAACATCCCGACGACGACCAGGAACAGCGAGATCATGATCAGGATCAGTTGCGGGTTGCTCGACACTTTGAGGAACATTTCGGCGATCTGGTCGGGGATCTGGTAGAGCGTGAGGAGCTTTCCGAACGCCAATGCCGGTCCCATGATGATCAGCACCGCACCGGTCAGCTTCCCGGTCGCGACCATCCCTTCGAAGAGGCTGAGCCAGCCGAGCTTGCGCGTCGCGATCCCTACGCCGAGGGAATAGACGACGGCCAGCATGGCCGACTCCGTCGGCGTCGCAAGCCCTGTGTAGATGGACCCGAGCACGACGAAAGGCATTACCAGCGCATATTTCGCTTCCCAGAACGCAACTAGGAATTGCCTGAGGGAAAACGGCTCGCCGGTCGAGCGGTAGCCCCGCATCCAACCGATCACGAAGCACATGAACGCGAGCAGGGCTGCCAGCAGGAGGCCGGGCACGAATCCGGCGGAAAACAACCCGCTGACCGAAACGTCCTTGGTCATGACCGCGTAGACGATCATCGGGTTCGAAGGGGGGATGAGGATGCCGAGCGTCCCGCCGATCGCGGCGACGGACGCCGCAAATGCCACCGGGTAGCCGGCCCGCACCATGGCGGGAATCATCACCGCGCCGATCGCGGCGGTGGTCGCCGGACCCGATCCCGAGAGGGACGCGAAAAAAGCGCAGGACAGAATCGTCACCACCGCCAGCCCGCCCGGGACATTGCCAGCCACGATATAGATGACGCGGATGATCTTGTCCGTCAGTGCCGCGCGCATCATGAGTTCGCCCGCCAGGATGAAACCGGGGATGGCGATGAGGGGGAACAGCCCGGCGCCGGTGTACAAGGTCTGGGCCATGTAGATCACCGGTATCGGCGTGACCATCAGGCCGGCGAGGGCCGCGATACCAAGCGAAAAGCCGACCGGGATGCCCAGCAACAGGGCCAGCGTCAGCACGCTGAATACGATGGCCGCAATGTTGGATTCGTCCAAGGACCGCGCCTAGAGCTGGGAACTGGAGTGATCGCGCTCGATCTCCGGCTTGAAATAACTCTGCACGAGCCGGAAGCAATTCAACGCAAACGAGAGGGGGATGACGAGGTAGATCCATTGCATCGGCACGCCAAGTGCGATGCTCGGTTCCGGGCGCTCGAAAGCCGTTTGTACGAGCAGGACGCCCTGCCAGACGATGAACACGCTGAAGGCCAGCCACAGGACGTCACCGATCAGGAAGCGCCAGCGCCGCAGGGGCGGTTTGATCCAGTCGAGGTGGGCCGAGACCCTGAAATGGGCGCCTTCCCGCGTGGCCAGGACCGATCCGAAGTACAGGAGGAAGACGAAGGAGAAGATCGCAAGCTCCTCGGCCTTGAAGGAGAGCTTGGTGAAGAATTGATCGTGAACGAAGTAACGGACCAGCGCCGTATAGGTAAGGCAGGCAACCAGGCTCGAGCAGCAGATCACGATCATGACCTGCTCGAGCCAGTTGTCGATGAAGCGCAGGACGCGAACCACGGGCGTCTCGTCCGGAGTGTCGCGGGCGCCCGCTTACTGGGTTTCGGAGACCCGCTTGATCCAGCTCTCGCCGATTTCGGCCTTGTATTTTTCCCAGACCGGCTGGACAGCTTTCACAAAAGCCTGCCGGTCGGCGATCACGTTGACCTTGACCCCGAGCTTCTGCAGGTTGGCAAGGCCTTCGACATGGGAGACAGCCGATACCCACCGCTGGTATTCCCCGGCCTCGCGGCCGGCCCGCAGGATCGCTGCCTGCTGCGTCTTCGGCAGCGTCATGAACGCCTTGTCGTTCATGACGATGACTGCCAGGCCGTAGAAGATGTTGATGTACGAGTAATGCTTGAGAAAATCGGTGAACTTCATGTCGATCATCCCCTGCGGCGGCCCCTCCAGCCCATCGGCAGTGCCCTGCTGGAGGGCGGCATAGAGTTCGCCCCAGTCGATCGCCGTGGTCGTGGCACCCAGGGCATTGTAGGTATCGAGCATCACCGAGTTCTTCGGCAACCGCAATTTGACCCCTTTCAGGTCGGCCGGCTTCTCGATGGCGCGCGTCTTGTTCATGATGGCGCGATCACCCCACTCGAAAACCGAAATGATCCGGACCCCCGAAGCCTTCCGGTAGTTCTCGAAAAGCTCCTCGCCGACCTTCCCGGCAATCACCGCTTCAGCGTGGGCGCGATCGCGGAATATGAACGGCAGGATGGTGACGTCGAGCGGCTTGTACCACATCGAGGCGTTGTTGATCGCCACCAGCGAGAGGTCGAGCGTGCCCAGTTGCACATCCTTGGCCGTGTTCTGCTCGACGCCGAGTTGCGCGCTCGGGAAGATCTTTACCTGCATCGCGCGGTGCGTGTAGGTATCCAGCAACTCCGCAAAACGCTTGGCGCCCAGGTCGTACGGGGATCCCGGGGTCAGGCCATGCGCCAACCGCAATGTCTTCTGCGTTTTTTGGACATACGGGATATCCACTGCCTGGGCGCAAACGGTCGTGGAGGCAAACGCAATCAGGACACCGAGACTCAGGTTCAAAATGTTGCGGCTAAACATCTGCATTTCCCCTTTGGTTGGCAGCATTGACGACCCCCGGGCTTCGAACGAGCAGGACCCGGATTCGCAATCAGACTACCAGATAAAGGCGCGTCCTGACCCTGCGCGAAGGATTGGCAGGGACAGGATTCGCTGGCCGCCGGCGTCCGGCGATCAGGCGGCTTTCTTCGCCCAGGACTGCAGCTCTTCTAAGCCGCCGATGTGCTTGCCGTTGACGAACACCTGCGGCACCGTGCCCTGGCCGGTCACCGCGCCCACGATCCGGCTGCGGTTGGTGTTGGGCAGCGAGACTTCCGAATAGTCGTAGTCGAGCTCCTTAAGCAGCTTCTTCGCCTTGGCGCAGAACGAGCAGCCTTCGCGCGTGAAGATCGCCACCTGGTCGGGCTTTTTGGCTTTCGGGTTGACGTGGGCGAGCATCGTGTCCGCGTCCGACACCTCGAACGGGTCGCCGGGCTTGTTGGGCTCGACGAACATCTTCTGCACCACGCCGTCCTTGACGAGCATCGAGTAGCGCCACGAGCGCTTGCCGAAG
>JAWXAX010000014.1 GCA_034439735.1 Rhodothermales bacterium
ATGTGGGGTGGCGGTGATGACGGGCAGGGGACCCGACGCGGCCTTTTCCTGCGCCAGGGCAGGAGGCGCGAACGCGATGATCAGGAGCAGGATTCCGACCTGCGGGCGACAAACGAACAGATTCATAGTGCGTGCGAGGTCGACGGATGGTGCCAGAAATGCGAGAAGAGCAGACTCACTGGGCCAATTTACTGGGCCAATTCACTGGGCCAATTCACTGGGCCAATTCACTGGGGAAGAGCGGGTGGATTGGCGATCGCGTCACCACCGTCGGAATCCCCGCCGCCTTTCAGGAGGAGAAACGCGAGGCCCCCGACGGCCCCGGCGCCGAGGCCGGCCAGCACGTATTTGCCGGTGCTGCTTTTTTTGCGTCGCGGGTTGCTAACAACGGGCCGGGTAGCGGGCTGACTAGCAGGTTGCTGCGGCGGCGCCTGCACAACGGCCGGCGGCTGCGTTTGGGGCTCTGCCGATGGCGCGAGTTCCGTGTTGATTTCCGCGCGCACTTCCTGGATCATGGCCACGAAGTTGGGCGGGTCCATCGCGATGTCGGGCTCATAATCCGGTACCAGGTTCAGCAGCCGGCGAACGGATTCCCGGGCGTCGACCTCCAGGCCTTTGCCGATAAAACACAACCCCTTCAGCCGATAGGCCGTCCGTCGCTCCCCATCCGTCACGTCGGGCAGGGCGATACACTGGTCGATCAACGCGATCGTCGGGTCGAAAGCGCCGCGGGAGTAGAGTTGATTGGCCTCCACGAGCAGGTCGCTGCAACGCACCGCCTGGGCGCTGGCGGTCGTGGCGCACGCCAGCAGGGCCAGGGCGAGGATCATCGTTCGCGGCTGAACGGTGGAGTTGCGAATCCGCATGATCAGGTAGCGAATGGTGTCAGGTTGTCGAAAATGACAGCGGCGAAGCAAGAATTGTGCAAACTGAATTGCGGGCCAACAAACCGCGATGTGTTGGGGCTATTCCCGGTTGGCTTCGACGAGTGTAAAGGCTAACGGATCTTTCAGGTCTCCTTCCAGCGTCAGCGACCTGGGTCCTCCTTCCAGGCGATACCCTTCTTTTCGTACTTCGATGGTATGGTTGCCGGGATGGAGCTTGATGGTGCTGGGCGTGTGCGCTTCCCGCGAGACGCCGTCGACAAAAATTTCTGCGTTGGTAACGGGTGGGGAAACGACGGTCAGGGTGTATTCCGGCTCGAAATTAAACAAAATGAGGAGGTCTTTGTCGCCAGGTCGAATCACCACCTGTTTTTCCCAGGTGCCGAGCGCTGGGTTTGTGGCGCGCATCGTGTAGCGCCCGGGCGGCAGCCGGTCTTCGTACGCCGCCACATCGCCATCCAGTTTTTTATCTCCATTTACAAACAGCGACCCATAGGGGCGCACCACGACCCGTGTCGAGACTAGTTGCGCACGGAGTTGGGCTGAGAGGGTGGTTTTCTCCTGCGGCTTGAGGCTGCCGGTCCAGTTCTGATAGCCATCGAGCCGCAGCTGAACCGGATACGTGCCGGCGGAAAGTCCAGGTACCTTCAGCGGTGTCGTGCCCTGGCGCTGGCCGTCGAATACGACCTGCGCGCCGGACGGGGTAGAGGTGATCGTGACTTCATAAACAACATTGCCGCCCTGCTCGGGACGCTCGATAGGGGCCTGTCCGCCGGGATTCGGTTCGGCCTGGGACGGAGTGGACGACGGCGTGCCAGAGGCGGCCCCTTCGAACTCCGCGCCGGCCGTCCCGTTGTCGGGAACAGCAAGAGCGCCATCAGCCAGGGTGGACGAGGGGGTTGTATCTCCCGTTTGCTGCGTCGCGGGATCCTCCCCCATGAATCGAAACAGGCCAAAGGCAACGATCACCACGGCCAGTGCGGCAACGGCAAAAAGCAGGATACGCCCTCCCGCCGGCCGCGTGGCGGCCGCATCTCGTCCGGGAGGCAACGTCGCGAGTTCCGGCACCGCAGCCGCGCGGGCGTTGTTCATCGGGCGCGGTGGTGGGGGCGTGAATTTCGGTGCGTCAGCCGGCGTGAACATAACGGTTTTGTCAATCGCCACAGGGCGCGCCGGCGTTTTCGCCGGGGCAGGACGCTGCTCGGTCTCAAACGCTTCGATCGCCTCGCGCATGGCGCGGGCGCTCTGGTAGCGTTTGTCCGGGTCTTTTTTGATCGCCCGCATCACAATAGCTACCAGCCCGGGCGGCATATGCTGGTTGAACGTGTCGGGCGATGGGATTTGCTCTTCGGCGACGGCCTTCATGATCGAATAGGCCGAACTGCCCGCGTTGAAAGGCATCCGGCCGGCGAGCATCTGGTAGAGCGTCATGCCGAGCGCGTACAGGTCGCCCCGGTGATCGACCTTGCTCAGGGCTTCGGACTGCTCGGGAGGCATGTAATACAGCGTCCCGCCGGTAACACCCACCCGAGTCATCATCGAAGAGCTTTCTTCCTGGATCTTGGCCAGCCCGAAATCACTGATCTTGACGTCCCCCCGTTCGGTGAGGAGGATGTTGGCGGGCTTAATGTCCCGATGGATGATATTCGCCTCGTGCGCCACTTCGAGCGCATGGAGGCTCTGCTTGATGATCGGAAGCGCCTGCCTGGGTTGGAGGATGCCCTGGCGTTCGATCAGATGGCCGAGCGTCCCGCCGCCCACATACTCCATCACTATAAACAGATGGGAGTCGATGTGACGGAAAGCATACACGTTGACGATGTTCGCGTGCTGGAGCCGGCCGAGCACCCGGGCTTCCGACTTGAATCGCCACAAAAACTCCTCGTTCGTCGCCACGCCGGGGTTCATCACCTTCAAGGCCACTACCCGGTCTAGCGAGGTGTCGAGGGCTTTGTACACAATACCCATCCCCCCATGCCCTAGCACGGCCTCGATCGCATAATTCTCGATGGACTGACCAATCATCGTACTTTTAGACCAGGGATCCTGTGGTGGAACGATGCTGAATGGGTGCTCAGGGGGATGTACGAAGATACAACACGAGGTGTTGGCAAAAAGGTGAGGACAGGATATTGTGTCTTCGATGCCGGGTTCAAGTTCCGGAAGATAACGTATTCGAGTCCGATCCGAATCCTGCGGAGGAAGGAAAAAAGCACCCCGGCCCTCCGCGAGCGGCCCCGTACCGCAGGAAGTTTTTCTTTGACGCCGGCGGCTTGTCCGTTGACTGTCGAGTTTCGTTGGCAGATATTCACGACAGCACGCTCGGAACGAACATTGCTTCCAGGTCACATTCTCGTCCAGAGCGCACGGTTAGATATTTTGTAGTAAGCCGATCTTTGCGCATTTTCGCGGTCCTGCCTGAAAGCTCCTAAGGGCTACTGGGTATAGAAGTAGTGTAGTGTTCATTCAATTCATTTGACCCGTTCCCCGGGGTCGTTGCCTGATGTCTATGCGTCAGCTTGTACGTTCGTTTTTGCTCACACGTCGTTGCTATTCTCGTAGCGCTCTCCCTGGTGGACTCGCACTCGTCGTTTTTCTTGTAGCCGCGTTCGCGCCTCCCGCGGAGGACTCCGCGAACCGCGTCGATCCTGAAAAGAAGCTGGCCACGGTCTCGAAGGTGCCGGCGTACGAAGCCATTTTACTTGGCGAGGCGGCGCTGTGGCCCGGTAAATCAACGATGCCGGCGACGGACGACAGCCTCAAATACGCCCGCTGGGTGGACTCGGTGCACGCCGCACTGGATCTGGAGGAGCGTTTCCCGTCCGCGAACACGTGCGCGAACTGCCATCCCGATCACTTCAAAGAGTGGTCCGTTTCGTCGCATGCTTATGCCCAGCTGAGCCCGGTATTTAATGCGATGCACGGGAAGATCCTCAAGCTCACCAACGGGACCAATGGGGACTTCTGCATCCGGTGCCACACGCCAGTGGGGATGAACTTGGGCGAGCCGGAGTACATGACGAACATGGATCGTCATCCCACGTCGCGCGAAGGCATAACCTGTATTGCCTGTCACCGAATATCCGAAGGCTACGGAAAAGTCAGCGGCCGCCTGGCCATTGTGGAGGGGGATATTTTTGACCCGGTGTTTGGTTCGCTCGGCAATGAGATCCTGACGGAGGTTACCGCCGACGACAGCGGGTACAGCGTCAACACCGAGCGCGGTAAGTCGGGGCGTTCCATCCACACCGATGCGAAGCAACTCCCGCAGATCACTACCTCGGCTTTTTGCGGTGCCTGCCACGACGTCAATCTGGTAAACGGGTTTCGGCTGGAGGAGGCCTTTAGTGAGTACAAAGCGGCGGACGCGGCCCGGAATAATATATCCTGCCAGGACTGCCACATGGGTCTCGAGCCCGGAAAGGCCTCTGGCTACGCCACCGGACCTGCCGCCATCGTAGGGGGTAAGCCGACCCGCGACCGCAAGCGCACGAACCATATGTTCGCCGGCCCGGACTATTCGATCGTCCACCCCGGCTTCTTCCCGCACAACGTGCGCGCCGCGGAGATGGCGACGATCCGAGAATGGCTCACCTTCGAAACAGAAGCCGGCTGGGGAACGGACGCCTTCGAGGACAACATCCCGGCAGGGTTCGTTTTCCCGGAGCGTTGGACCTTCGCCGATGACCGGTACGACGCCCGGGAAATTCTCAACGAGAATCAGGTGTTGTTGGATAAGATCGCCGAGCAGCGCCTGACGATCCTGCGTGTCGGCTACGTGCTCGGAGACGTCGAACTGGAGAAGTCGGGGCCTGGCGGCATATCGTTCAAGGTAGAAGTGTCGAACGGCACCGACGGCCACAACGTACCCACCGGGTTCGACGCCGAGCGCCTCGTCTTCCTCGAAGTCACCGTAACCGACGCGAATGGCAACGTCGTTTTTGTGTCCGGCGATCGGGACCCGAACGGCGACGTGCGCGATCTCCACTCGATCTACGTCCACAACGGGGAATTGCCGCTGGACAAGTACCTGTTCAGCCTGCAGTCGAAGTTCCTCACCCGCATGATCCGTGGCGGCGAGCGAGAGCAGGTGCTGGCCGTCAACTACTCGCCCGATCCGTTGCCGTTCTTGCGCCCGTCCACGCGTTCTACCGTGCTGCTGGGGCGGCCTACCGGCGCGCGAAAACACAGGGCTACAATTGCTCCGGGAGACAGTCAGTGGCCGGAGTATGTCGTCTCGCGGTCCGATCTCATCGGGAGCACGCCACCCTATCGCGCGCAAATCCGGCTGATTGCACAGATGGTGCCGGTGAACCTCGTCGCCGAGATCCAGGATGTCGGTTTCGACTATTACATGTCGCCCAGAACCGTGGCGACACGTGTCGCCGAAGGCGCTCAGGTCCTGTGGGAACGGGAAGTCATGTTGAGCGCTCAGTAACGCCGCGTTCGAAGCGTCCCGTCATTCATTCCGGCATCTCGTTACCTATTCGTCTATGCCACTACCCATCTGTCGCGCAAACGCATCGTTTACCTCTCGCCTCCTTGCCGGGCTCTTCATCGGCGTGTTTAGCCTTGTGCCGGCCTCGTCGGCCCGTGCCCAGGATCATGGCGGCGAGGACGAAAGTAATAGCCGTTATTCAGATGAGCCTATCCCGCTTGCCATCCTTCCAGATCGCCCAAAGCCCATTTTTGAGCTGGGAGAGCCGTTTTTAGGCACCGGGACGCTGAAGAAAGGGATGCGTATGCCGACGGGGGCGGTGTGGCAGCCGGCGCTGATGGCGTTCGGCACACTCCGTTCCGCCGTCCAGGGGTTAAATAGGTCTGTGGGGGATCAGGACATCAACCTCACGGAGGCGGCCTTCCGCTTCGACCTGTTTGGGAATCTGTACCTCACATCGACCGAGCGCGTGCTGGTGGGATTCCGACCACTCGACCAGGACGGGCGCTTCACACGATACACGCTTGCATCCAGCGCCGAGTCGACGGAGGAAGACTTCGAAGAGGAGTTAAATTTCGGGGTGCGGACACTCTTTTTTGAGGGAGATCTGGGCGAACTGTTTCCGGCGGCAGACTGGCGCGACAGTAAAGGCCTGGATATCGGGATTTCGGTGGGCCGGCAGCCGCTGAGCTTTCAGGAAGGCCTGCTGTTGAATGAGGACGCGATCGACATGGTCGGCCTCACGAAAGCGAATATGCGATTCGGCGCGCTCGTCAACATGCGCGCCACGCTTCTCTTTGGTTGGGGGGATATCGACCGCACCGTGGGTGCCGGCGAAGGCGCGAACGGCGCAAATCGGGGCGATAAGTCCGCCATGTTGTTCGGCCTCTTTACCGAAACCGACACCCGCAAACGGACGGTCGAGGCGGACGTGGCCGTTGTCCTGGCGGACGATCTGGAGGGGGATGGCGCTTATGCCGGGCTCTCGAGCATCCGGCGCATCGGCCGCTTCAACAACGTGTGGCGCGCCGTCGCATCGGGGGTAATTGGCGAGCAGGGCATTCATACCGGCAACGGCGTCATCCTGACCGATCAATTTTCGTGGACGCCCCACCATACCCACAACCACGTCTACATCAGTGGGTTCGTCGGGCTAGGGGAGTTCCGCTCGGCGGCACGGGGTCCGTCTACAGGCGGGCCGCTCGGAGGGACCGGCCTGCTCTTCGCCTCGGTGGGGCTCGGGCGGTTTGGAGCGCCGCTGGGCAACCAGCCGGACTATGCCTACGGGGGAAGTATCGGTTACCAGCTCTTTTTTAAGGGCACCCGTCAACAGGTCATCGTCGAAGTCGGGGGGCGATCCAATTACGACGTACAAGGATTGGTTCAAACCGATGCTTTTGGCGGAACGGCCCGATATCAGGTGGCCCTGCTCCGTCGGGGGGTGCTCCTCGTCGATGGGCTTGTTGTTTCTACCACCGAGGGCGATGTGACCACGGGTGCGCGTCTGGAACTGGTAATTCAACTATGAATGTGCGCTGGATGCCCGCGACGATGGTCGCCTGGATGCGAACCTATGCCGGGCTGATCCTCCCGGGCGCGGTCATCCTTGGCCTGGCAATGGCTTACCCCGCCCTGCGCGCCCTGGCCCTGGTACCCGCGCAAGAAGCGGATTCCCCCTATCTTCGCACCGACCCGGAAAAGATCGTTCTCTCGACCACGGACGATCGGGTGCCCTGCGGCGAGTGTCACAGCCTCGAATACGATACCTGGAAAAGTACCCCTCACGCGAGCGGGTTCGACACGATGCACCGCTCCGAGCAGGCGCAGGGCATTCTCGAACGCATGGACTTCCGCCTGTCGAAACGCGAGAGCCTCTGCCTGACGTGCCACTACACCGCGGAAGTACGCGACGGCGAAGCGCGTGCGATCGCGGGGGTCTCCTGCGAGTCGTGCCACGGCGCCGCCAGGGACTGGCTCGACCAGCACAACGACTACGGTGGCGCGACCCACGATACCGAATCGGATGCCCATCAGGCGCAGCGCGTGCAGGCCAGCATCGCCGGCGGGATGCTGCGTCCCTCGGACGACATCTACGCCGTGGCGGCCAATTGCTTTGAGTGCCACACCGTGCCGTCCGAGAAGCTCATCAACGTGGGCCGGCACCCGAGCGGCAGCAAGCTCGAACTGACGGAGTGGTCGGGCAAGATCAGCCACAATTTCTTGCAGGCGCAATGGAGCAACGACGAAAGCAACCGTCCTCGGACGCCCGAGCGGACGCGTTTGCTGTATGTCGTGGGCAGGATGCTCGATTATGAGTACAGCATCCGTGCCGCCGCCGTCTCAACGGAGGCCGGCAGTTATGCCAAGGCCATGGAGCGCCGCGTCGCTTCGGCCGTTCGCGAAATCGAACAGATCATGCTCGCGAGCCCGATCGAGGAAATCGGCGAAATCCTGCGCCTGCACAAGGACGTCCGCCTGGTCCCGAACAACAACGCCTCGTTGATGGCCATCGCCGAAAGGATTCGGGACGCCGGCCAGCGCGCCAGCGCGCGCCTGGATGGAAGCACCCTCGCCGCGCTCGACCCCATCATCGCAGGCGGGACCGCCGAGCCATCGGATGTGCCAGTTCCCTCGGAGGAAACGGTCGCCGAGATCGTCCCCAATGCCGCCACGATTTCGGACCCCTCGGCCCCATCTCCGGACCCGGACCCGCCGACGGCTGCGCCCCCCGTCACGCCACCGCCGGCCTCACCGGTCGCCGCCATACGTGTTTCCGGCGAGCTGAGGAGTAAGCCGGCCTGGTTTCCCGCCGAGACCTTCGAGGTGACGATCCCCGGCTGCAATTGCCACGGCGGGGCGGAAGACTGGTTGTTTGACGATGCGCACAGCCGCAGCTCCGAACCCGTGGCGAACGGCTCGTCGAAAGCACTCCAGATTGCCCGGGTGTACGGGTTGACGCCGGCTCAGATGAAACAGGGCGACCAGATCTGTATGCAGTGCCACGGCACCATTGAGTCTGGCATCGGCAGCGCGGCCGTGTTTGAAAGCGTGGGGTGTGAAAGCTGCCATGGCCCGAGTTCGGGCTACTTCACGCCCCACAAGCGGGGGCAAGGATTCCAGAAAGGACTAGTCGATCTGCGCGACGTGGAAGTTCGCGCTGCAAACTGCGCCCGCTGTCATCACATTACCGACGAGCGACTGCTGGCATCCGGGCATTCGTCCGGCAGTGGGTACGACATCCGCGAGGGCAACGCCGCGATAAAACACTGGCCGGATCCTGAACTCGAGCGGCCGGCGCAACCCGATATCGACGAAAACGCGCTCAGTGCCGCGTTTGACCGGATCAAGCAGCAACGCCCGGTCCCCTCCGTGGATGTGGTGCGTGCTCCCGATCCGCCGCCGACAGCGGCCCGGCCACCCGCCGCCCCGGCCCGAGCGATCGAGGCCTCGACCACGGCCGGCGATCCGGTAGTGAGCGCCCCGCCCGTCCCGCCGCGTCCGCGCCCGGTGGCGCGTGGCCTTCCGGCGGCGCCCGCGACCAGCCCCGACATTCAGCTCCCGCCCCTGCCGGCTGTTGCGGATTCCGTCGCCGCCGAAGAGGTGTTACGCATCGTCAAGCAGCGGCTCGAAGCCGTATACAAAGCCCTGGGCCGGAATGAGTAAAGAACCACGCTCGACGGCGACGATCAAGGTGGATGCGCCGAAAAACTTGTTTGACGACCGGTGGTCGGGGTTTGGGAATCAGTCGGGCATCAAACGATTCTCGAATCAGCTCAGCTCGGCCGAGCTGATGAAGCTGGATCTGTTTAAGGACTTCGACGCCCCGGCGCTTGACGCGATCGCGCACGACATCTCGGTGGCGACGTGGGAGCAAGGCGCCATCCTGTTCGAAGAGGGCAGCTACCTGGATCTCGCCTTTTACGTGCTCTCCGGAAGGGTCGAGGTGTACATCGACAAGCTCCGTAGGGATACGGCGCGCCCGATCTTCAACAGCACGGTGCTCACGGGGTCTGAAAACGTCGCGCCGGCTACTGCGGCGCCGATGCCGCAGCCCGGGCACAATCGTCCGATCACGTTCCTGTCCAACATGGACGTCGACATCCCGCGCGGAGAGTCGATGTCGCTGGGCGCCGGCGAAATCTTCGGCGAGATCGGGAGCCTGAACGGGTGGCCGCAGTCCGCCACCGCGCGCGTGGCCCAGGAAGCGACTCTCATCCAGATCCGTCTGCCGGCGCTCCGCGAGCTGAAAAAACGATCCGACACCTTTAAAGCGACGCTTGATGCGCTGTACCGGGAGCGTGCGTTGATGAGCCAGCTCGTCAACACCCCTCTGTTTGAGCAGGTCGATCGCGCATTCATGCAGCGGTTGGCCGGACGCGTCGAGCTGGTTTCTCTGTCGCCCGGTGATCGGTTCATGGAGGAAGGCGCCCCCGTGCACGCCGTGTACATGGTGCGCTCGGGCTTCATCCAACTGGGGCAGACGATCGGCGAGCGCGAAGCGACCGTCACCTACCTCAGCAAAGGGATGACGCTGGGCGAAATCGAACTGCTGCTGGACGGGATCGACACGGCGCTGTTCTCCGCGACTTCGGTAGGATACAGCGAACTGGTGCGCATCGATCGGGGCGACCTGCGAGAATTGCTGGAGACCGAGCCGACGGTGACGCGCCAGCTGTGGGAAGCCGCCGTGCAGCGGATTCAGGACACCGGGTACACGCGCAAACGGCCGGACAAGGCCGCGCTGATCGAATTTGCCCTCGAGAAGGGCCTCGTTCAGGGCAACAGCATGCTCGTGATCGACCTTGAGGTGTGCACGCGGTGTGATGACTGTGTCGAGGGATGCGCCAGCACCCACGGCGGCCGGCCTCGTTTTGTCCGCGAGGGCGATACGTACGGAAATTTTATGATCGCCCGCTCGTGTTATCACTGCGAAGACCCGGTCTGCCTCATCGGATGCCCCACCGGCGCCATTCGGCGGACCAACGTCGCGGAGGTGGTCGCGATCGACGACGACCTGTGTATCGGCTGCGGAAATTGCGCCAACAAGTGTCCATACGACGCCATCGTGATGCACGACACCGGCACGACTTGGCCGGACAGCGCGACGCCGGCCTGGCTGCGGGGGCGCGATCGGAAGGTGGCGAGTAAGTGTGATTTGTGCCACACGTCGGACGCCGGCCCCGCCTGCGTCAACAGCTGTCCGCATTCGTGCGCCTTTCGCATCGGCAGTCTGGACGATTTTCAAACCCTGCTGGCCAGCACGGATGTTCACTTACAAGTGGCGGCCCGATGAGAAAAACGGCGATCTACCAGCGCAAACGTGTGAACACGCCGGGCTGGCTCAACATCTGGGTCCAATCGCCGACATGGCTGCTGGGCTTTCTGGCGGCCGTCGCCGTTTGCGTCGCGGTGTACGGCGCCAATGCCCTGTGGGGCCGGTTCGATCCGGGCAACGCGTGGGGCATGGGGTATGGCATCGCCGCCTCCGTGCTGCTCGTCGCACTGTCGCTCTACGGGTTGCGACGCCGGGTCGTGCGTGTGGCGCGGCTGCAGCGGGCCTGGTTCTACCTCCAATTTCATGTGTATGGCGGCGTGCTTTTTCTCCTGCTGGTCCTCATGCACACCCATTTCAGCGTGCCTGATGGCGTCCTGACCAGCCTGCTCTGGGTGCTGAGTCTCTGGCTGGTGGGGAGCGGACTGGTGGGGATTGTCCTTCAAAAGTGGATCCCGCGTCTCCTCACGGGGGGCCTATCGACGGAGGTCAATTATGCTCGCATCGCCGAGCTGCTCGAAGGGCTCCAGAAGGACGGCGCGGCGCTGGCAGCTACGGCCTCCGAACGGGTTCAGGCGCTGTATCGGGATCGGGTGGCGGGTCAACTCCAGACGATTCGTCCGCGGATGGCCTATTTTATCGACCCCGCCGGCCATATCCAGCGGCATAGCGCCTTTTTCGAAGCAACCCGTAAATTCCTGGCCGGCGAGGAGCGCCAACAATTCGATGCCCTGGCCGCGCTGTATCGCGCCAAGCTGGAGCTGGATGCGCACGCTACACTCCAGCGCGCCCTGCGCTCCTGGCTGGTGCTTCACATCCCCGTTGCGATGGCGCTGATCGTGCTGCTGGCCGCGCATGTCGTCACCGTACTGTATTATTGAATGCGTTACGCGTTGAACGTTTTTCCGTTATAAGGCCAACAAATAACGCCAATGGCAGAGGAAAATTCAGGAAGAAAGGGCCTATTTGGGAAGTTTGGCTTTCCGGTGGCCACCCGATATCCGGCGCGGCGCCGGCGGATGACCCTGTACCTGGCCGGTTCACTCGGTGCGCTAGCGCTGGCGATCCTTTTTGCCTTCGACGCGGCCTTCTCTGACGGGTCGTTTGTTTCCAATGGGCCCCTCTCGTCGAACCACGCCGGCTTTGGAGGGGATTGCGCCAGTTGCCACACCCCGTCGATGGGAGTGGAGGACACCAAGTGCGCGGTTTGCCACGAGAAATTTGGCGATGACCTGGGCCTGCATTCCCTGGATGCCCACTATGTCTACCGTTCGGGCGACTATAGCCGCATCGTGCCGGCGTCCACCGAGGCGACGTGCGCCTCATGCCACCGCGAACACGAAGGCCCCCGCGCCGACATCTCGGCCGTGAATGATGTGTCCTGTGCGCAATGCCACGAGGTGGACTCGTTTGAAGAACACCCCCAGTTCGACGCCGTGACGGAACGGACGGCCGACGCCGCAAATCTGCATTTTTCCCATTCGCAGCACGTGAGCGAGTTGCGACGCAAGGAAGATCTCGCCGACATCGAACAGACCTGTCTCTATTGCCACAATGCCGACGCCGAGGGCAAGGGCTTCGAGCCGATCCAGTTTGATGCCCATTGCGACGCCTGCCACCTGACCACGAGCACCGCCACGCCGTTTGTCGAGGTAACGTCCGGGGCGTCTCCCGGAGTGCGGACGCTCCAGGCGATCGCCGGCGCCCAGGCGGCCGGCAACCGGTGGGCCTACTTCACGAATCCCGACGAATTCCAGGCGCGGGGCACCACGCTGCGGAAGCGCCCCGTGTATCATGCCGATCCCTGGGTGCTCGAAAACCTGCGTACCCTGCGCCAGGCGCTTTACCCCTCCAGCAACCTCGCCGACCTGTTGACCACGTCGGCCGACGTGGATCCCCGCGATGCGCACCTGTTGTATGGCGAAGCGATCGAGACCCTGCGTTCCTACATCGATGAACTGCGTAACCAGCCCGATCGGGCCGTGCAAACGGAACTTGAGCAGGCCGGCGCGCTCCTGACGCGGGTGGAACGCCAGCTGGCCGACCCGCTGCGGCTCCGGGATGAAACCCAGTTCATGGTCAGCGCGGCCGAATTAAACCCCGCCCTCACGCCGGCGCAGGTAAAGGCCTACGAGCACGTGGTCGACGAATTGACGATGCCCTGTCAGACGTGCCACGTCGTTGAGAAAGCTACCATCAAACGCGTACAGGCGGATCAAGGCACGTACATCCGCTCCGAGTTTAATCACCGCGCGCATATCATCCAGGCGCGCTGCCTCGATTGCCACGGCGAACTCCCCATACGCCAGTTCGCGGCGATCGACAGCATCCCGTCGCCTGAAGTCGATCGCGCTGAAATCCACAATCTTCCCGGCATCGCGACCTGCCAGACGTGCCACGCAACGGATAAGGCGCCGGATACGTGTCTGACATGCCACGCCTTCCATCCCGACACCGCGCAGCGCTCCAACCTGTTGCAGTATCTGGAGTAGCCGCATTCACAGGGTGACCGACGACGAAATCGTATGACAGCCAGGCTTTTCTCGAAAACCGGCGCACTCGCCGGCACAGACTATCAGATCGGGCGGGAGGCCGTGATCGGGCGGGATGCGCAGTGCGACCTCATCCTCTTCCCTCACACGATTTCCAGCCGGCATGCCCGCATTTTTTATAAGGAAGATGCTCGCGCCTACTTCATCGAGGATCTGGGCAGCAGCAACGGCACGTTGGTGGACCGGATACCGCTCGGTGAAGCTGTTCGGCTCGGCCCGCTCCATGTGATTACGTTCGCGAGCGACATCCATTTTATCTTCCAGGTAGGCGCGCCAGCCCCC
>JAWXAX010000015.1 GCA_034439735.1 Rhodothermales bacterium
ACCAGGGGCTTTATAATGGATTTCTGGCGGCCGGCCTCATCTGGGGGCTGCGTCTGGGTGTGGAGGGGTTCGGGGTGAAGGTGTTCTTCCTGACGTGTGTGCTGGTAGCCGGCGTGTTTGGAGGGATGACGGCGAGCCGGAAGATCCTGGTGGTACAGGCCCTGCCGGCGGCGGTGGGGTTGGTGTTGGTGTGGTTGAGCTAGTGGCGAGTTTGGGAGAACCACCGGCACTACTCGTCGTCTCTGAATACGCAAGGGACTCTGTCACTTTGGATCAATTTGCCGTCCGATCATCCATCCGATGATTATCGTTGAAGTCATCACGCTCATTAACTGACGTTACGCGCTCACAGCGCGAAGGTCATACTGAGACCCTTAGCCTGGCTTCGCGGGGCTTTCTTGTCTGGCATGAACGTATGGTTAGATGGAAAATCGCCAATTCCCATACCCCTAAGTCATCCTGAGCGTAGTCGAAAGCCTGCCCCCGCGAAGGCGGGGGGACCTCCCGGACGTACGAGAGGCCCTTCGACTACGCTCAGGGTGACACGATATGGGTTGTTTTTCGCTATTATGCCCGGTTTTTCGAGTACATGTACCCCGCTGAGCTGTTTTATAGGGTTTTTCGACCATTATCGAACAGAGCGTTCATTAGCAACGTAGTGAAGGACCTTCCTACGACGCGACCGATGGCGTTTACTCTTTCGCCCACTCCGAATTCTGCTTGAACAAGCATGTGAAGACGCGCAGGGAATCTCATACCATGTCGTCACCGGCGCTGTCGAGGAGATGGTCAATGTGAGAGATGCGGTTATCGCAAAAGCGAGTGCCCTCGCAGCTAATATTCGCCGGGTTTGTTGACCGAGTGGGGGATAGGGGGTTATTATGGGGAGGGCTTCGCTTTCGTGACCAGTTTGTGTTCGACAAGTTCTTCTGACGATTCATCGCTATTCCTTTCCATCGCTTGTCGCTATTTCTCAATCCACGATGAAAACCAGAATAGTTGCTCTGTTTGTAGGCGTCTTGCTCTTGATCAATTCAGGATGTCAGCCCGGCGCAGAGCCTTCAGCGACTATCTCTCAGGCCGTGGCAGACAGTGAGACCGTTAAACCCGTGTTGCTTGCGGAAGTGGGTACCTTCTCCGAATCGCCGGTTTTCGATAAAGAAGGTAACATCTACGTTTCCGAACCCTATGGTGGCCCCATCACAAGGGTAACGCCGACGGGTGAAGTGAGCACGTGGGCTGAGACGAAAGGGGCAAATGGACATCGGATTCTGGAAGACGGTACTCACCTTGTTTGCGACAGAGTCAGAAGCGCAGTGCTAAGGCTGGACCCTGACGGTAATGAAATCGGTCTTGCCGCTTCAAGCTGCGGTGATCACCCCCTTCGGGCTCCGAATGACCTGGCTCTTGATCAGCATGGCGGATTCTATTTTACTGATCCGAGTGGCAGTCAGGAAGATCCTGTCGGTCGTATCTGCTATGTTGATGCGGAAGGTGATTCTCATTGGCTTGCTGAATGGGAAGGCTTCCCAAATGGAATCGCCGTGAGCCCAGACGAGAGAACGCTTTATGTAGCGGAGTTTAATCGCAATGAAATTCTGACATTTCCGATTGAATCGCCGGGCAAGATTGGCGCTGAGTCGTTATTGACGAAACTGCCAGAAAAAGAGGGTGTCCCACTATTTGGCCCCGATGGGATGGCCTTTGGCCCGGATGGGAATCTATTCGTAGCCCATTTTGGAATGGGTGAGATTCACGTTTTGTCGAAAGAAGGTAAGGTCATACGTACAATTGACTTAGGCGACGATAGCGCATGGTCGAGCAATCTTAACTTTGGTGCCGCTGGTTCTCAATCGCTGTACGTAACTGGCAACTCTGGTCCTGATCCAAGTATGCCGGGATTCTTGTATAGGCTCAAACTATAAGTTAGACATTGAGGCCATGATGAACTTGAAATGCCCACTGGGACGCCATGCGATCCTGATAATCCTTTTCTTGTTGAAATATTCCGTGTGCTCCGCGCAGACGATAGCGGAACTCACTCCCACCATTCAGAATAGCGTGCCTATCAACGGCATGATGATGTATTATGAGATCTATGGTCAGGGTGAACCTCTCGTGCTTCTGCATGGCTTCACTGGTTCAGGTAAGAACTGGGCTTCGATTGTAGACGATTTTTCCGGAAAGTATCAAGTTATTGTGCCGGATTTGCGTGGCCATGGACAATCAACGAATCCTGGAAATGAGTTCACGCACCGTCAATCGGCGCTAGATGTTTTTGCACTGTTGGACCATCTCGGGATAGATGACTTCAAGGCGATGGGAATTAGTACAGGTGGAATGACGCTCCTTCACGCGGCCACACAGCAGCCGGAACGCGTGTCGGCCATGGTCTTAATTGGTTCCACGATCTACTTTCCGGAGCAAGCCCGCGAGATTATGAGAAGTGTTATAGTAGAAAGTCAATCTGAAGAATCGTGGGCTGGGATGAGGCAAGAACATGTGCACGGTGATGAGCAAATAAAGTCGCTTTGGAATCTGTTCTACAACTTCCAGTACAACTACGACGATATGAACTTCACTGCACCCTATTTGTCAACAATCAAGGCGCGCACCCTGATTGTGCATGGCGATAGAGACGATTTCTTCCCAGTGTCTATACCGATTGAAATGTACTTGGCTATACCGAATTCTGCTCTGTGGATAGTGCCCGAGGGTGGGCATGTACCCGTTTTTGGAGAGAACGAAGCCTACTTTATTCAACGTGCCACTTCATTTCTGAAAGGAAGTTCGGTAGACTGAGGGGATGAGCCTTGGAAGCAAGCCGGCGTATCCGACAGGATGTACAGAGTGATGCTACGCGCCGTCAATAATGGATAAGTTCTGGCGTCTCTCCGGGTTTGGTGATCGTTTTAAAGCCGCGATTGCACAACGGAGTCGATCTCCAAACCGGCGCAGCTTGTAGGGAATCGTCTGCCTTTATGATTTGTGAGGCATCTCTATAGAACACAACAACGCTCTGTTGCGCGTGATCGCCAGCCGGTCCGCTTATCAGCACCGTAGGCCTCGTTTCCCCACACGCATATTGCATCGCCGCGAGGATGCGGTTAGATTACCCGCCCGTTCCAGGTATACCGCATAACAGCACAACACCCTATGTTTGAGCAAGCCTTCAAAAACATCGACGATGTTTTATGGAAAGACGCCGGCTGCACCAGCGAACTCGACTACACCGAGCAAACCTCCTGGCTGCTCTTCCTGAAATACCTCGACGCGCTGGAGTCCGACCGCGCCACGGCCGCTGCCCTGGGGGGTAAATCCTACTCGCACATCCTCGATCTGCCCTACCGCTGGGAATCGTGGGCCGCGCCTCGGGACAAAAGCGGCAGGATCGACCACAACGCCGCCCTCACCGGCGACGACCTGATTCAATTCGTCAACGGCGAGTTATTCCCCTACCTGCACGGCTTCAAGCAAAAGGCCACCGGACCCAACACGATCGAATACAAGGTCGGCGAGATCTTCGGCGAGATCAAGAACCGCATCCAGAGCGGCTACAACCTGCGCGAGGCCATCGACCACATCGACGAACTCCGCTTTGCGTCGCAGACCGAGAAACACGAGCTCTCGCACCTGTACGAGGCCAAGATCAAGAACATGGGCAACGCCGGCCGTAACGGCGGCGAATACTACACCCCGCGCCCGCTCATCCGGGCCATCGTCGCCGTCACCGCCCCCCGGCTCGGCGAGACCATCTGCGACCCCGCCGTGGGCTCCGCCGGCTTCCTATGCGAATCCTTCGAGTACCTCAAAGCCCGGAACCCCCAACGCACCACCGCCCAGGACCGCACCCTGCAGGAGCGCACGTTCTACGGGAAAGAGAAGAAGTCCCTCGCCTATGTCATCGCGATCATGAACATGATCCTGCATGGCATCGAGGCTCCGAATATCATCCACACCAATACGCTGGCCGAGAATCTGGCCGACGTACAGGAAAAGGACCGGTTCGACATCATCCTGGCCAACCCGCCCTTCGGCGGGAAGGAGCGTAAGGAGGTGCAGCAGAACTTCCCCATCCGCACCGGCGAGACGGCGTTTCTCTTCCTCCAGCACTTTATCAAAGTCCTCAAGGCCGCCGGCCGCGCCGGCATCGTGATCAAAAACACCTTCCTCTCTAACACCGACAACGCCTCCGTCAGCCTCCGCCAGAAACTCCTGGAGGAATGTAATCTCCACACGGTGCTCGACTGCCCCGGCGGCACGTTCATCGGCGCGGGGGTGAAGACGGTGGTGCTGTTCTTCGAGAAGGGCACGAAGACACGCAAGGTCTGGTATTACCAGCTAGATCCAGGCCGCAACATGGGGAAGACGAATCCGCTCAACGATACCGATCTCGCCGAGTTTGTCGAGTTGCAAAAGACGTTCGCCGACTCTCCGAAAAGCTGGAGCGTGGACGTGGCAGCCGTCGACTCGAAGACGTTCGACCTCTCCGTGAAGAACCCCAACGGCGGCGAGGAAATGGTGCATCGCAGCCCACAGGACATCATGGACGAAATCGCCGCGCTGGATGCGGAGAGTGCGGAGGTGTTGGGGAATATCCGGGGAATCTTGGGCGTAGCCGAAAGAGAGGGAGTATGAAGGAAGGGTGGCAGACAAAGACGTTGGGCGACGTGTGCATATTCGACAAAGCGCAAGGGATTCATCGCGGATTGCCTTACGTCGGGCTTGAACACATCGAATCTCACACCGCTCGGTTCATTGGCTCATTCGAGCCTCAGCCGGCTCAAAGCTCGACCTTTAGATTCTCTGAAGAACACGTTCTTTATGGTCGGCTTCGACCTTATCTGAATAAGGCATTAGCGCCAGATTTCGACGGTCATTGCTCAACTGAAATCTTCCCGTTGAAGCCGAGTGCTGAACTCTCGCGGGAGTATCTGCTGTTTTGGCTTCTTGCCGATGAGACGTGCGACCGCATCAACGCAACATGCACTGGAGCACGAATGCCTCGTGCTCAGATGAACGAGGTGCTGGGTTTCGAGATACCTGTCCCCCCGCTCGCCGAACAGCAGCGGATCGTCGGACTGCTGGACGAAGCGTTTGCCGGCATCGCCACGGCCAGAGCCAACGCCGAAAAGAACCTTCGAAATGCCGGCGCGCTTTTCGAGAGCCATTTGCAATCCGTCTTCAGCCGGCGGGGTGAGGGGTGGGTGGAGACGACGCTCGGAGCTCACATTGACCTTTTGGCTGGGTTCGCTTTCAAGAGCGCAAATTACACTACTCACGAAAAGGATATTCGCCTTCTGCGAGGTGACAACATTATCCAAGGTTGTCTTCGCTGGGACGACGTTAAGCGGTGGCCCGCCAATAATACTAAGGAATATGAGCGATACCGGCTCTGCGAGGGGGACGTCGTGTTGGCGATGGACCGTCCTTGGGTCAAAGCCGGATTGAAGCACGCGACGATTTCCCGTGATGACTTACCATGTTTGCTCGTTCAACGAACGGCTCGTCTTCGGGGCGGAGCGAACTTGGACAACCGCTTCTTAAAGCTACTCATTGGAAGTTTTGCTTTTACCGCTCACATTCTTGGCGTTCAAACGGGCATTGGCGTTCCGCACATCAGCGGACAGCAGATTAAAGACTTCGAGTTTGCTCGTCCGCCACTTGTCGAACAACGACTCATTGCGGACAACCTCGAATCCCTTCGCGAAGAAACCCAACGCCTCGCCCGCATCTACGAGCGGAAGCTCGCCGCGTTGGAGGTGTTGAAGAAATCGTTGTTGCACCAGGCCTTCACCGGGGCGTTGTAGGCGGACCCCATTGACCGGGCTGACGGTACGGAGGGGCTTTTTGAGGTGCTTGTACTGGAACAGGTTTAAAGAGGGCCCCCATTCACCGGGCTGGCGGTACGGCGGAGCAGTTTTAAGTGCTGGTGCCGTCATAAGGTCAATCCGGTCAACAAGGAGCCTCACCCAAGAAAGTTGCCATGCCTGAGCTGTTTGACAAACGCGGCGGATTCCGCCGGCTGCATTCGTTTACGCTGGCCACGGTGGTGCAGCTGGAGACGCTGCGGTTCTGCCGGCGTTTTCTGACGTTCGACCACCGCGAGGCCGGCGTGAAGTTCTACGACCCCAAAGGCCGGCAATACGACCAGATGACCCAGGCCGCCCGCAGCGGACGGCAGAACATTATCGAAGGCTCGGAGCGATCCGCCACCTCGAAGGACACCGAGATGAAGCTGACCGATGTCGCGCGCGCAAGCCTCAGCGAATTGCGGGGCGACTACGAGATGTTCATCCTGGACCGCGGACTCCTGCCGTGGTCCGTCCACACCCCCGATGCCCGGGCCATCAACGCCATCTCGCTCGATCCCGCGCCGTTCACCGACGACATGTCCACCAGTCGGCCCGGCATGCCCTAGAACAACGTAAAAAATACGCGCCGTGGCTCGATTCCGACGATGCCACCGTAGTGGCCAACGCCCTGCTCATCATCATTGGCCGCGCCCTGAACATGTTGAAGAGCCAGATCGAGGCGCAGGGGAGGGCGTTTGAAGAAGCGGGGGGCTTCAGCGAACGCCTCACGGCGAGGCGAATCGAGGTACGGGACAGGCAACGATCCTCGGACGCGCCCGAATGCCCGCAATGCGGCAAGCCCCTGCGCCGGCGGAAGTCGGCCAAAGGGGATTTCTGGGGATGCCCGGCGTTTCCCGAATGCAAAGGAACCCGCCCCGCCTAACGCCATAAAGGATACGTCGTCCACACACGTACGGCATGTCGCTTTGCGTCAACCCCGTCAATACGGTCCCCCCAAGAACCACCCATGAACGAAGCCGAAACCCGAGCCGAATACATCGACCCCGCGCTGGCGGCGGCGGGGTGGGGTGTTGTCGATGGCAGCCGGATCCGGCGGGAGTTTCCCATAGCGCCGGGGCGTATCGAAGGGCTCGGCCGGCGGGGGAAGGCGCTGATTGCGGACTACGTGTTGGAGTACCGCAACCGGAAGCTGGCGGTGGTCGAGGCCAAAGCGTGGGATCAGGACCTGACTGTGGGCGTGGCGCAGGGCAAGTACTATGCGGGCAAGCTGGCGGTGCGCTTCGCCTATGCCACCAATGGGCAGGGGATCTACGCCATCGACATGGATAAGGGGCAAGAAGGGGAGATCGTCGCTTACCCCACGCCGGATGCCCTCTGGGCCATGACTTTTGCTGCAGAGAACGCCTGGCGGGATCGGTTCGCAGCCGTGCCGTTCGAGGACAAGGGCGGCTCGCATCCGACCCGGTATTACCAGGACATCGCCGTCGGGCGGGTGATGCAGGCCATCGCCGAAAACCGGCCGCGCATCCTGCTGACGCTCGCCACCGGCACCGGCAAAACCTTTATCGCATTTCAGATTGCGTGGAAGCTGTTCCACGCCCGCTGGAGCCTCAGCCGCGAAGCGCTGCGCCGGCCGCGTATCCTCTTCCTCGCCGATCGCAATATCCTGGCGAACCAGGCGTACAACGCCTTCTCGGCCTTCCCCGAGGACGCCCTGGTGCGCATCGAGCCGGGCGATATCCGCAAGAAGGGCAAAGTGCCGAAGAACGGGAGCCTGTTCTTTACCATCTTCCAGACCTTCATGAGCGGCCCGCCCCGAGACGGGCAGCCTTCACCCTACTTCGGCGATTATCCGCCGGATTTCTTCGACTTCGTCGTCATCGACGAGTGCCATCGGGGCGGGGCGAACGACGAAAGCAACTGGCGCGGCATCCTCGACTACTTCGCACCCGCCGTGCAACTCGGCCTCACCGCCACGCCCAAGCGGAAGGATAACGTGGACACCTATGCCTACTTCGGCGAGCCGGTATATACCTACTCGCTCAAGGACGGTATCAACGACGGTTTCTTGACACCCTTCCGCGTCAAGCAGATTCAGACGACGCTGGACGAGTACGTGTTTACGTCCGACGATACCATCGTGGAGGGGGAGATCGAGGCCGGAAAGCGGTACGTGGAGGACGACTTCAACCGGAGCATCGAGATCCGCGAGCGGGAGAAAAAGCGTGTGGAAATCTTCCTCTCGCAGATCAATCCGAACGAAAAGACCCTGGTATTCTGCGCCAACCAGGCCCACGCGCTCCTCGTTCGCGACCTCATCAACCAGCTCAAGACGAGCAAGGACCCAAACTACTGCCACCGCGTCACGGCGGACGACGGCGCGCTGGGCGAGCAGCACCTGCGCGACTTTCAGGATAACGAGAAAACCATTCCGACCATCCTGACCACCTCGCAAAAGCTCTCGACCGGCGTGGACGCCCGTAATGTCCGCAACATCGCGCTAATGCGCCCGATCCACTCGATGATCGAGTTCAAACAGATCATCGGGCGCGGCACGCGGCTCTTCGACGGTAAGGATTACTTCACGATTTACGACTTCGTGAAGGCCCACGTGCTCTTCACCGATCCCGAGTGGGACGGGGAGCCGCTAGAGCCGCAAGAGGTCCTGCCACCGAAGCCCATCAAACCCGAGAAACCAGACGTCGTCCGTGAAGAGCGCGAGGAGTGGACCGTTCGAAAACCCGTCAAAGTGAAGCTAGCGGATGGGAAGGAGCGCACCATCCAGCACATGACGATGACCAGTTTCTGGCATCCCGACGGCACCCCGATGTCCGCGCAACAGTTTCTGGAGCTGCTCTTCGGCAAACTGCCGGAGTTTTTCAAAGACGAGGCCGAACTCCGCACCATCTGGAGCGCCCCCGACACGCGTAAGAAACTCATGCAGGGGCTGGCGGAAAAAGGATTCGGGCACGACCAGCTGGCCGAGATGCAGAAGATCATCGACGCCGAGAAGAGCGACCTCTTCGACGTGCTGGCCCACGTTGCCTACGCGTTGCCGCCCGTCACCCGTGAAGTCCGCGCCGAGAACGCCCGAGCCCACATCACCACCCGCTTCGATGCCCGGCAGCAGGCGTTCCTGGATTTCGTCCTCCAGCACTACATCACCGTCGGCGTGGAAGAACTCGACCAGGAAAAGCTCACGCCGCTGCTCCTGCTGAAATACCACAACTCCATCGCGGATGCCGTGGCCGACCTGGGCGGCCGGCCCGAAGAGATCCACCGGGCATTCACCGGTTTTCAGAAGTATCTCTACCAGCTGCCGGCTGCGGCGTAGTGGAAGGAGGGGGCTGGCTGCAGCACAGTATATGCGTGTTGTCTCGTGATCCGCGACTCCCAACTCTTCTTAGGACGTCGATGGTCGTTAGGAGGGTATTGAATGAATACCGGAGTTATCGCCGGCATGAACTTTTTCGTTCGGTCGTAATGTAGTGACAGCGCGTGCCTGAGACAACACCGTAGGGTGGCGCTCGTTGGGATCTAGCTTTTGTAGGCAAAACGGGGCAACGCAGGCGGTGGCGATGCAAGGAGGACGAGGAGCCAGACAACGAACGCAAGTGCAGGGTGTGCTCTCATGGTGCGTTTCCGACGACGTTAGAAGGGTGTAGAGAAGGGGCCTAAGCCGGGGTAGCCGCCTAACGGTTGAGCTGTGTCGCGAAGGGCGACACGGCCTCGTTCACGGCTATTAGTCTTATGATGGCATTGAAGTGGGTCTTAATTTTCATCGATTGAGACCCAAGCTTCCGTGTTTTCCCAAGCCATTTTTAAGATTCTTGCACCATCTTGAAGGTCGATACTGATCGTAAACTGCTCGACAGATTCTGCCAGTGATTTTATGTTCATTGGCAAGCGAACAAAATCCTCAGACTCATCATAATCTGTCCCCCATTGTCCCGTTTGCTTATTCACAATAAGCGTCCACCCAGACATTGATGGAATCGACCAGAGGGTGTACCTCCCTGCAGGGATCTTTTGACCACCTACAACTATATTCTGATTTACTTCGAAAAGGGTTGAACCATTCGCTCCTGTGCGCCAAACCCTGTCCCAGGATACGAGCGAACCGAATATTTTCCGCCCCCGGATTGAAGGGCGCCCATAATCGACCCTTACATGCGTCCCTCCGATGATCGTCTCGGCCTGCGATCTCGGTGAATGGACACCTTTAAGCAATTTATTCGAGACTCTGAGCTTTGAAACCAGTGAATCTACGATCGAGAGGGGTATTCGACGGGCTATATAGGACATTCGTGCGGTTCCTGTACCCTCAAGAGTGCTCAATCGCCCTTGTGCATCAAGATGTGCACGCACCACTCCCATAGTGGACGGATTGTCGATGGTCAAAAGGTTGGGGCGGATTATTTCAAGCATAACTGGCTGTTGGGTTGTGCCCCAGGGCAGTCGTACTTCTTCCTTATCCCTTTCGTTTGACAGCATCCAGATGGACAAGGATTCAAACACCGAAAAAATCGGAATTTGCATAAGAATGAGATGATTGCCTCCGGGAACACTATAACTGCTTGCTAGGGATGGGTTGGGAGGAGATGAAGTATTTACTACATTGGTAAAATGAGTACTATCGACATCGTATATGATCGTCTCATGGCTACTCAAAACCTCATTTCCTGCAGCATCGATTTCATAGAATAGTTGCTCCATTCTTTGAATGATTCCGTTCTCCAGGAAGTGTACATCAAAGTATCGGTGCCGTACTGACCCTTCAGTTACGAGGCTCTCACCAAACACCCTTCCCGGGATGCGAGTATATTTTTCTACCCCTATAGTGTCCTGGCCGAGTGTTAGAATAAAAGCACCCTGATCATAGGCGAGCTGTGCTAGCGCAGACTGAGCTGCGAACAGCAAGAGCAATGTAATTACTATAAGTCTGCGCATCATGCCCCCTATAGCGTCAAATGAATCAGCAGGATAACCTCATATTCTCCACTTTAGCAACAGATCTATCGGTCATTTCGCTGCACCTGCACCAGTCTCCACCCGATTCTCTGAGCTGAATACTGTATTTCTGATTGGGAGACGCTCCTCCCAAGAGGCCGCTGCCCCCAAATCCTCGACCAGGCACACTTTCGAGCTATTGTTGAGGCCTACCAGCCTTTCGGCTACTTGTCTGACACGTTGAATCCGCCGTGTATCCGTTCCGGGTTAGTGTTCAACGTTCCGAGTAAGCAATCCTGTATCGTACTATCACCCGGAACTCCGAATCCGGAACGCCATGACAGTATCCGGCAAATTCGTGTTGACGATCTACGAGAGCTTAACTTAGCCGGAAATTTCCCGTTAGCCGGCGCCGTATCAATACCCGCCGGCTCATTGGGGGCTGGACTCTGGAAGGGCTTTATATAGGTTCTGAATCGGAGGTGTTGGCTTTGTGATGTCTGGCCGGCCAAGTTCAGCGGCGCATCGCATGCCGTTGATGCCACGCCCGTGAGCGGAAACGTCGCCCGGCGTTAATTACGATAGAGTGCGTTGTTATACCGCCGATTTCCCTGGTTCAGAGCAACTGTTTGAACGGAGCCACCGTCAACCCGGCGTCCTTTATAAGTCCTCCCATCGTGAAGGCATTGACGGGATTCCCCCGTGGAATCGTCAGGATGCGGGTGCCGTCCGACATGATGATGTGTTTGCTCTCCCCGATCATGCGGAACCTAGCTTTCTCAAAAGCGCGTACGGCTTCGCGGTAATTGACACCTGGAATCTTCGGCATCGTTACGCCGCCACCTCGACTTCCCGTACCTCGGCGTCTTCGTCACTGGCTAGCTCAGCGGCGACCGCGAGGTACTCGGCGATGGCATCAACGATGTTGTCCAGGGCTTCCCTTTCCGTTTCCCCTTGAGACCAACAGCCGGGGAGACCGGGGCAGGAAACGCTGAAGCCTTCTTCAGTTTTTCGGAGGGCGACTTTGTATTTCATTGCGCACCGAGCTATAGGTTGAGACGGTCTGATCAGAACGAGGGAGGTGAGGGGCGGTTTCTTTATGATGGTATAACTAACACTATTATGTCTTCTTGAAAATAACACAACCAGGATTTCAAGCGCAACGACCTGAATCTAAAATGGTTGCGGCGAGGGTATGCTGGTTTTTGAACAACAGTCTCGATAAGAGGACCTGCATCTTATCAACATCCCGAGAGCCTCCGTCTTACCCAAATTGCTCACCAGGCTCGCATCGGTGCGGGGCTCCTCTCGACCACGGCGCAACGCCTGCGGCGTCACGGCCAAACGCTGAAGGTCCACGCCACTCAGCGGATCCATAAACCCCGGGTTGATAAATATTTATGCCGGTAAGGCAGGCTCACGCCCTGAGATGCGCCGGCCATCGCTTCCTTCGTGCGGCAACCTGATGCTTTAATGTGTCCGCCCGCTGAGTCCCGAATAAGGTGGGCCGGCGTGGCGGAGGGCCTTGTTCATTAGATAACCCTTTCATACCATCCAGTGCCCTGTTCGTAGACTCGCTCGATTGCATCCCATGTCCGACACGAAGCACTTCTTCGTCAGCTACAACAAGGCCGACATCCGCTGGGCGGAGTGGATCGCGCAAAAGCTGGAGGACAACGGGTACGGGGTCCAGATACAGGCATGGGACTCCCGGCCGGGGATGAACTTCATCGCGTGGATGCAACAGGCGAGCGTTGACTGCGATCGGACCCTGGCTGTGCTGTCGCCGGATTACTTCACGGGTAAGTTCTCGGAGATGGAATGGACAGCCGCACTCTACGACGGCAAGCTCCTCACCGTCCGTGTCGCCGACTTTCAAGTGCCCGGTCTCCTCGGACCCATCGGCTACATTGACCTCGTGGGTACAGCGGAAGAGGAAACGCTCGACCGGCTACTCAAGGGGATTCAGGCCGGCCGTGCCAAACCGGACAAGCCCCTACCGTTCCCCGGTCACTTTGCAAAAGCGTCGTCGCTGCGTTTCCCCGGCACTCTCCCTGCCGTGTGGAACGTGGCCCGCCGCAACCCCCTGTTTACCGGGCGCGAGGAGTTGCTCGACACCCTCAAGACGACGCTCAGCAGCGGGCACAGCGCCGCTCTTACGGCGCTCGCCGGCCTCGGCGGCGTGGGCAAGTCGCAGCTCGCCCTCGAATACGCCCACCGCTACCAGGCCGACTACGAGCTGGTCTGGTGGTTCGCCGCAGAAGAATCGACCTCGGTGTTCTCAGGCTTCAGCGCTCTGGCCCGCGAACTCGACCTCCCGGAGCATGATGCCTCGGAGCAGATAGTAGTGGTGCAGGCGGTACTCCGATACCTTCACCAGCGCCGGGGCTGGCTCCTCATCTTCGACAACGCCGAGGATCCGGAAGCCATCGCTCCTTTTCTTCCCCAGGGTGCCGGCCACCTGCTCCTTACCTCCCGCAACCCCAATTGGACGGGCATCGCGAAGAAGCTAGAGGTGACCACCTGGCCCCGGGAAGAGGCCGTCGACTACCTCCTCAAGACAGCCGGACTCGACGACCGCGCCGGTGCCGGCCGCCTCGCCCACACCCTCGGCGACCTCCCCCTGGCTCTCGCCCAGGCTGCCGCCTACATCGCCGCCAGCCCGGGAATGCGTTCGTACTACGACTACGTGGCACTCTTTAACACCCAGCGCGCCGCCCTATGGGCCGCTGAGGAAAAGCCGCACGGGTACGACCAGACGGTGGGCACCACCTGGACCATGGCCATGAAGCGCGTGGAGGACGAAGCCCCGGCCGGCACGCTCCTCCTTCGCCTCTGCGCCTTTTTTGCCCCGGAGAACATCCCCATCGGCCTTCTTGAACGCCTCGCCGGCCACGCCTCCGATCTTCAGGCCGACCTCCTCCAAAACCCCATCGCCTGGAACAGCGGTCTCGCCGCCCTGGCGAAATACTCCCTCGTCACTCGCTCCGACGACGGCATCTCCGTGCACCGCCTCGTCCAGACCGTCACCCGCGACCGGATGGGGAAGGAAGAAGAGGCCCGGTGGCGCGAACACGCCCTCGCGCTCCTTATCGACGCCTGGCCCGGGGATGATTACCGGCAGTGGGGTGACTGCGAGGCCCTTCTGCCTCATGCACAGGCCTGTGCCGAACGAGTGGAGACCGGGGACGCGGAGTCTGAACATTTTGCAAAACTCGCCGCCCTCATGGGCTATTTCCTGGATGCTCGTGGATTATACGGCTCGGCGGAGCCGCTCTACCAACGGGCGCTCCTGGCCCGCGAGCGCGTGCTCGGACTGGAGCATCCCTCTACGCTGACTTCCGTGAATAACCTCGCCTCTCT